>JBBRUE010000428.1:0-6322 GCA_038248085.1 Myxococcales bacterium
CGGCTACGGGGTGGTGCGCGCGTACTGCGGGCACGGGATCTCCGAGACCTTCCACGCGCCGCTGCAGATCCTCTACTACTTCGACGCCCGCTCGACCACGAAGATGGAGGTCGGCATGACCTTCACCATCGAGCCGATGATCGCCCTCGGCGGCTGGGAAGAGACGACCTGGGACGACGACTGGACCGCGGTGACGAAGGATCTCCAGCGCACCGCCCAGTTCGAGCACACCATCCTCGTCACTGAGACCGGCTCGGAGATCCTCACCCAGGAGCGCTGAACCCGGCGCACCTGGTCGTGACGTCGGGACTCAGGGCATCTCGGGGCCCGGCATGCGCAGCCGGAAGGTCTTGCAGACGCCGGCGTCGCGGTTCCCCGACGGACAGTTGTCGTTGGGGGTGAGCGTCGGGGTGGTGGCCGCGTCTTCGAAGCAGCCGTAGCCGAACCGGCGCCCGCCCGGCAGCTTGGTCGTCGAGTCGGGGAACCCGCCCCAGAGCTCGACCCAGATGAGGTAGTTGCCGCCGGTCTGGGTGTTGACGAAGGCGAAGCTGATGCCCTGCCCCAGCATCGGGTTGGTGACACGGGTCACGTCGAGCCCCTGGATCACCAGCTTGCCGCTCGCCTCGATGGCCCCCGGGGCGTTGCGGTCGGCGGCGATGCCCGCGACCGTGGCACAAGTCACCGGCGTACCGTCATTGGCCATCTTCTTGATGAAGCGCGTCGACGCCGACTGCGGAGAGAGCGTGAGTCCGGCCCAGTTGGCGGAGGTGTCGAGCTCCACGCGCGGCTGGATGAAGGTCTCGGTCGCGGTGCAGCGCCCGTCGATGCAGTAGGGGACCGGGCGCTCGTCCATGTAGCTGGTGACGCAGCTCGGCTGCGCCGTGCACGGCTGCGCGCACTTCGAGCACAGGCCGTAGTCGGGGGGCACACAGGCTGGCTGGCCCGTGCAGTCACGGTCGTCACAGTCGGTCAGGCCGTTGCGATCGTTGTCGATGCCGTCGCCGCAGATCTCACGGGAGGGCGTACCAGCGCAGGCCGAGAGGGCCGCTGCGAGAAAGAGACCTGCGGTCGACGAGCGCTGCATCATGGGCACTTCCCGGTACAGCTGCGATCAGACGGAATGCAGGCCTGCTGGCCCGTCGTCAGGGTGAGACACACGAAGGCCTGCGGGCACTCCTGCTGTCCGGGGCCGCAGAAGCGGGCACAGACGCTCGCGCCGATGCCCGAGCCGCCGTCCGGCAACGTCACCGGCAGCGCGACGCAGGTCCCGCCCGCGCACTCGGTCGAGGAGCCGCACGCCTGGCAATGGGGGAAGCTCGTCGCCACGCCGCACACGTTGGCGACGCCGTCGCAGATCTCGCAGCTGCGGCACGCGCTCGTGCCCTGGCAGACCCGCGCGCCGTTCACCACCGGCCCCTCGCACGCGCGGGTGGTGGTGTTGCAGCGCTGATCGAGCGCGCAGCCCGCGTTGTTCGCGCACCCCGGCTGGCACGAGGCGCGGCCGCCGCTGCTCTGGCAGACCTGGCCCAGGGGGCACTCGCTGTCGGCGCCGCACGAGATCTTGCACTCCCCGACCGTCGCGCCGGGCGCGATCGCGCAGCTCTTGTTGAGCGGGCAGGTGCTGTCGTTCATGCACTCGCTGACCGGCTCGCACACGCGGTTCACGCAGCGCAGCGTCGAGAGGCCACAGTCGACGTCCTGCACGCACTCGGCGACACACAGCTTGAGGCGGGGGTCGCAGGTGGTCCCGAACGGGCAGACCTGCTGGCCGGCGACGCACTTGCCCTGGGCCGTGTCGCAGCGCTGGCTGGCGTCGCCGCAGTCTGCCGTGCCGTTACAGGTGCGCAGCGAGTCGGGGGTGCAGCCCGCGAAGTTGTTACACGTGGCCGGCTGGCCGGAGCTGGTGCGATCAGGCCAGCACTGCATCACCCCGTTCTTGTCCTGGCAGGTGGCGCCCCGCGCGCAGTCGGTGGTGACGGTGCACGCCGTGCCGCAGAACTTCCGGTTGAGGGTCGCGTCGAGCAGGCAGTTGTCGCCAGCGCCGCCACACTCTTTGTCGGTGGTGCAGCTCTGACAGAAGCTCTTGAGCGGCCGGCACGCGCGCGTCGAGGCGTCGCAGAACTCCGTCATCGCGCACTCCGAGTCACCCTTGCAGCCGGAGATCTCGCTGACGCAGAGGCCCGTGTAGTTGTTGCAGAACTTCGGCGCCGCGAACGGGTCGCTCGAGGTGCAGCTCAGGTCCGACAGGCAGATGCATTGCCGGCGCACCTTGTCGCAGCGCAACGAGCCGCACTCCGCGTCGACGTTGCACGAGCGGCCGACGTAGTCAGACGTACCCGCGTCCTGCGGAAGGGGCGGTGGTTTGACGGGGCACCCGAGGAGGACGAAACCCAGCGCGCTGAGGGCGAAAATCCGGTTCATCAGGGGTCAGGGCTCTACCCCACCCGACCCGGTTGATCTACTGGCTCTCACCCGCAACGCGGTTCCACGCCCACCGCGACCACGCAACGCGAGTTTCGACACACCGGGAGCCCACAGCCGCAGCGCACCTCGGTCAGGGGGCACGTGCCAGAGCAACGCACGGTGGAACAGTCTGCGGCGTCGAGCACGTGGATCGCGCTCGTCGCTTCGCCACAACAGCCGTTGGGGACGCAGTCGGCGTCCCCGGTGCAGGCCCGGCTTGAGTCGGGGGCAGGCGGATCGACGATCGATCCGCAGCCCGCGAGGCCCATCAGGAACAGCAGCAGCAACCGCTGGGCGCGCACCGCTTAGAACGCGATGGCCAGGCCGACCTTGACGCCCGGGTAGCCCACTTCGACGCGCAGACCGATGGCGCTCGAGAACATCCAGGTCAGGCCGACCGCGCTGACGAAGTCAGGCCAGACCGCGTTGAGGTAGCCCGGCCAGATGCGCAGGGCGACGCCGACCTTGGCGTAGGCCGAGAAGCTGTCGGTGATGTGGAAGGTCCACAGCACCGTGACCGGCACCCAGAGCGCGAACGGATAGGAGTAGCCGAGGAAGAAGACGACGTCGGCGCCGAAGTCGATGCCGAACTCGTCGTTGACCGGAGCGATGAAGCCGTCCTTCACCAACGGAATGTAGAAGCTGGCGCCCACGCCGATCGGGAAGCCGCCGAAGCCGAAGTAGCCGTAGGGCAACACCACGTGCGGGTCGAGCAGCATGTGCCGCTCATGTGTGCCGCGATCGAGGAGGAACCCCGAGCGGTGCATGCCCGACCCTTCCTGCGCGACCTCCTCATCTGCGAAGGCCACCGACGACGCGAAGACCGCAGCTGCGACCAGACCAACTTGAATGAATTTCTTCATGGTTCCCCTCCCGGGAGCAATTGCAGGGCCAGTGTCGATACGACTGCTTGCGACGGCCCCTCGCGCAATCCCTGCAGTTGCGCGCGAGCACCGTCGGAAAGATGCGCGTTTAGCGGTTCATCCCGCCGAGGAACTCGATGTTCCCCTTGGTGGGCCGCATGTGCTTGAGCACGAACTCCATGGCGTCGATGGGCGTGAAGGGGTGCAGCACCTGCCGCAGCGCGGTGATGCGCACCAGGTCGCCGGGGGTGAGCAGCAGCTCCTCCTTGCGGGTGCCGGACTTGTTGATGTCCATGCACGGGAAGATGCGCTTCTCGAAGAGCTTCCGGTCGAGCACGATCTCGGAGTTCCCCGTGCCCTTGAACTCCTCGAAGATCACCTCGTCCATGCGGCTGCCGGTGTCGATGAGCGCGGTGCCGATGATCGTCAGCGAGCCGCCTTCTTCGATGTTGCGGGCCGCGCCGAAGAAGCGCTTGGGCCGGTGCAGCGCGTTGGCGTCGACACCGCCCGAGAGGATCTTCCCGGAGGGCGGCACCACCGTGTTGTAGGCGCGCGCCAGGCGGGTGATCGAGTCGAGGAGGATGACCACGTCTTTCTTCTGCTCGGCCAGCCGCTTGGCCTTGTCGATCACCATCTCGGCGACCTGCACGTGGCGCGTGGCCGGCTCGTCGAACGTCGAGCTGACGACCTCGCCGCGCACCGAGCGCTGCATGTCGGTCACTTCTTCGGGGCGCTCGTCGACGAGCAACACGATGAGGTGCACGTCGGGGTGATTCTTCGAGATCGCGTGCGCGATGTTCTGCAGCATCACCGTCTTGCCGGCCTTGGGAGGCGCGACGATCAGGCAGCGCTGCCCGAGCCCGATGGGGCAGAACATGTCGATGATGCGCGTCGTGAAGTCCGACGCGTCGTGCTCGAGGTGCATCTTCTGCGTCGGGTACAGCGCCGTGAGGTTGTCGAAGAGAATGCGCTCGCGCACCTCCGCGCTGAACGGGTCGCTGAAGTTGATCTTTTCCACGCGCTGGAGCGCGAAGTACCGCTCGCCCTCACGCGGCTGGCGGATCGGGCCGCTGACGGTGTCGCCGGGGCGCAGGTTGAAGCGCCGCACCTGCGACGGAGAGACGTAGATGTCGTCGGGACTGGGCTGGTAGTCGGAGTCGGCGCTGCGGAGGAACCCGTAGCCGTCGCTCATCATCTCCATCACGCCCTCGGCCTGCACCTCGTAGCGCTTCTCGGTGACGTTCGAGAGGATCGCGACGAGCAGCTCCTGCTTCTTGAGCCCCTGCATGCCCTCGATGCCCAGGTTGTGGGCCATCTTCGAGAGCTCGGTGATCTTCATCCGCTTGAGATCGGTGAGCTTGAGCACCTGGAGCTGCTTGGCCGGCGGCGCGTTCGCGTCGCCCTGCCCTTCGTCGTTCGCCTCCGCGGTGGCCTGGGCCTGCGCCTGCGCCTCGGCTTCGCCCTCGGTCTCCCCGGCCATGCGGGCTTCCTGGAGGTCGTCGTCGCGGACCGCGTGGCTCATCGGGGTCAGCACCGGGCGGGGACGCTCTTCGTCACCGTCGTCCCGGCGCTCCTCGCGCTCTTCGGGGACCTCATCGGACGCCGCCGCGGGGCGCATGTCTTCGAGCTCGGGAGCGGAAGACTCGACTTCTTCGGCCGCCTTGCGGACCGGCTTCTTCTTCGCCTTCTCGTCCTCCTTGCCGCGACCTTTCTTCTTGGGGGACGAATCAGCGTGCGACTTGGAGCGGGCCGGTGCCATGTGGGGTCGGGGGGTCGCAGCGGCTGCCTGAACTACAAGGCTGCGATTGAGGGGTGTTTGTGAGGAGAGGCCTGGCGCCCGAACCTGAGCGCTCCGCCGTGACAGCCCAAGCAAGGTACGGGCGCACTTCCCCCAAGTCAAGGCGAGATCAACGCCCCCTCGCGCACGTCCTGCGCGACCGGCCTTCCCTGTCTTCAGGAAGTGCTGGCCGCCGGAGCGGTTCTTGAGTTGATCGCCGGTCGTGAACCCCGCCGAGCGCGTCAAGAAGCTCCGAGCCGAGATCGCCCACCACAACCACCGGTACTACACGCTCGACGCGCCAGAGGTCTCCGACGCCAGCTACGACAAGCTGATGCGCGAGCTCCAGGCGCTCGAGGCCGAGCACCCGGAGCTGGTCACCAGAGACTCCCCGACCCAACGCGTGGGCGGCGCGGTGCTCGACAAGTTCGTCAAGGTCACCCACCGGCAACAGATGCTCTCGCTGGGCAACGTGTTCGACGAGGCCGAGTTCGCCGAGTTCGACGACCGCATCTGCAAGGCGCTGGGCGTCGAGGTGGTGACCTACACCTGCGAACCCAAGATGGACGGGCTCGCCATCGAGCTGGTCTACGAGCAGGGCCACTTCGTCCAGGGCAGCACCCGCGGCGACGGGGCCATCGGCGAAGACGTCACCGAGAACCTCAAGACCATCAAGAACCTCCCCCTCACCCTCCACGGCCAGGACGTGCCCGCCCTGCTCGAGGTGCGCGGCGAGGTGTTCATCAAGTCGGCCGACTTCAAGCGCATGAACGACAAGCTCCTGCGCCTGGGTGAGGAGGCCTTCGTCAACCCGCGCAACTCGGCCGCCGGTTCGCTGCGGCAGCTCGACTCGAAGATCACCGCGGCGCGGCCCCTGTCGATCTACCTCTACGAGACGGGCGTGGTCGAAGGCCGCACCTTCGACTCGCACGCCGGGAAGCTCGAGTCCTTCGAGAAGATCGGCCTGCCGGTGAACCCGCGCCGCTCCGTGGTCCAGGGCAAGGACGGGGTGATGCAGGCCTACGCCGCGCTGCTCGCCGAGCGCCACGACCTGCCCTACGATATCGACGGGCTTGTGGTGAAGGTCGACTCCACCGACGCGCGCAATCGGCTGGGCCAGGTCTCGAAGACGCCGCGCTGGGCGATCGCCTTCAAGTTCCCCCCTGAGGAAATGGAGGCGCAGGTCGAGGAGATCGTCGTGCAGGTCGGCCGCACCGGC
>JBBRUE010000429.1:0-6313 GCA_038248085.1 Myxococcales bacterium
CGGGCGGCTCGTTCATCTGGCCGAACACCAGCACGCACTGCGACTTGCCGGGGATGAGCGTGACGCGGCCCTGGGCGTCCTTCTTGATGTGGCCCTTCTCGTCCTTCTCGCAGGCGATGACGTCGGCTTCCTGGAACTCGACCCACAGGTCGTTGCCTTCGCGGGTGCGCTCGCCGACGCCGGCGAACACCGAGAAGCCGCCGCCTTCGATGGCCGCGTTGCGGATGAGCTCCTGCAGGAGCACCGTCTTGCCGACGCCGGCGCCGCCGAACAGGCCGATCTTGCCGCCGCGGGTGAACGGGCAGAGGAGGTCGATGACCTTGATGCCGGTCGCGAACATCTCGATCTTCTTGCTCTGCTCCGTGAAGGACGGGACCGGGCGGTGGATCGGGTAGAACTTGGTGGCGGCGATGGGGCCGAGCTCGTCGACCGGCTGGCCGGTGACGTTCAAGATGCGACCCAGCGTGCCGGGGCCGACGGGCACCGAGATCGGCTCGCCGGTGTTGCGCACCAACGTGCCACGGGCCAGGCCGTCGGTGGTGTCCATGGCGATGCAGCGCACGGTGTTCTCACCAAGGTGCGTCGCCACCTCGACCGTGAGGTTGTCGATCTGCGCGTTGATGGCGGGGTTGGTGATCTTCAGCGCGGTGTAGACCTCCGGCAGCCCGCCGGGCGGGAACTCGACGTCGACGACGGGACCGAGGATCTGCGTGATGCGACCAGTATTCTGAACGGAAGCGCTCATGGGCGGCGCGCGCGTACCACTGGGTAGGAGGCCCTGCAACATGGATCAGCCCGCGCATGAGGGGCCCTTCTCGCGGGTGTTCGTGCGACGCGCGGCGGGTCAGGCGATCGGGGAGGTGGTGCGCGCCTGCATCGACCGCTCCCAGAGGTGACCTACAGCCCGCGGGCCCGGAGGAACTTCACCACGTCGACGTAGAACGGCTTGTGGCGCCAGTCGTTGCCGAGGCCAGGGGGAAGGCCGGCGATCTGCCCGATCTCGTCGAGGTGATCCGCCGGCACGCAGCCGAGGAAGGTGCCCCACTTCGCCGAGTCGACCGGCACCAGGCCGTCGTTCGGAGCCAGGTCGAACACGTTGGGGCTGATGACGAGGTTGGTGGTGGTCAGCAGCGAGCTGAGCGGGTCCCGGGTGTCGTCGTAGTCGCGGACGAAGTCGGGGCGATTGGGGTTCGCCACCTCACACTGGCGCTCAGCGAGCAGCAGCGAGGAACGCCCGGCCACCGAGAAGTACTGCACGCCGGGCGCGTCGTCCCAGCGCGCGTTGAAGTCGGCCATGGTCTTCGTCTCGAACTGGCCGAGCGCACGGGTGATGGAGCTGGTGCTCGTCGACTCGCTCCACAGCGGGCTCGCGACGAGGCCGACGAGCGCGTCGACGACCGCGCGGGCCCGGGGGTCCTGGAGGCCGCCACCCACCAGATCGCTCACCGGGGTGCCGCGGTGGGGCGTGCTCACCGTGAAGACCGAGGCCACGAGGTCGGGCCGCTGATGCGCGATGATGCGGGCATCGAGGCCACCCTGCGAGTGCGCGACGAGGTTCACCTTCGCGGAACCGGTCTGCGCGCGAATGGCCTCGAGCTGCTCGAGCAAGCGGGCGCTGCGCGTCGTCGAGTCGTTGAAGGGATCGACGGTCGGGGTGAAGACGAGCAGCTCCCCGTGGGCCTCGAGGTCCTCCTTCACCTCGTAGAAGTAGGTGAGGAAGCGGGCGCCCGCGAACCGATCGAAGCCGAAGAAGCCATGGGCGAGCACGATGGGGTACGGCGGCCCCTTGAGCGGCGTGCCAGCGTCGACCACCGCGACCACCGCGACTCCGGCGTCGATGGGCGCCGGACCCGCATCGAGCGCACCGCCATCATGCGACGCCATCGGGTCGATGCTGGCGACGAGCCCGGTCGTGTCACAGCCGAGGGACAGGACCAGAAGAAGGAGGGACGCGCTTCGCACGGGCTGGGCTTCTAGCCAGACGGCCGCCCCCAGTGCAGCCCCTCCCCTGCGCTGACGCTTCCGGGTGACTCTTAAAACTCCTCGCATTTTGGAGGCGACCAACACAAACCACTGTATTCACAGCATTCCAGTGCCATTGCACCCGAAACAGTTTCGGGTGCCAAAAAGGCAAACCACTGAATTCAGGTGAACCCAGCGGTCTGCACCCGAAATTGTTTCGAGTTTGAGTACCCAGGTGGGCTGCGCCGGCAACAGCCAGTTCCGTGTCGGCTGAGAGCTTATGGCCGGGCGGTTTGCGCGAAGGCCGCGCACCCCCTACAGCCCCGCGCATGACGAAAATGATCTGCGGGCTCCTGCTGACAACGGCGGCGACCGCGTGCGAGCAGAGCCGGTTGATGACCCGCCCTGAGGACTGCCTGGGCGGTTGCTACACGAAGGCCGGGGCGTGCGTTGCCGGGATCAGCGAGACGGCCTGCGGCAGCGGGGGCCTGGCGTGCAGCGAGTGCGCGCTCACCGACGCGTGCGTGGAGAAGGCGTGCCATCCGCAGGCCTTCGTCGAGAACGAGCGAATCACCTGGGGCCCGCATTTCGCATCGGTGGGCAGCAAGGCCCTTCCCGCGGAGGTCAGCCGGCTGACGACCCTGCAACCGGAAAACGACCAGCGCGTGGGGGCGACGCCGGTGGTGTACGGACTGCGGCCCGCCTCGAGAGACCTCGTCTCGCTCGGGACCTGGGACGGGCTGGGGGCGACCGTGACGCGGGTGTCTTCAGCAGTGGGGCCGGCAGACGAGACGGCGCAGTCGCTCACCTTCCTCGACGTGTTCGCCGGCAACCGGCGCCTGCTGATGACGGGCTACGCAGTGGGCAGCGTGCACCGCCTGTTCCTCTTCTCGACCGACGCGGCGCAGCGCCCCGTCGGCAGGACCACTGAGAACGTCGCTGGCCCGTTCGCCGCCACGCCGATCGGCGACTTCTACTTCCTGTCTGCGCCGGGCGTGATGAGCGCCTCCGGCCCTGGCGTGTACGGCTTCCTCGACGGGCCCTCGATCAACGGCACGCGGCAGGTCGCGTCGTACCAACCGGCGAGCGCGGCCGGCGTCGGGCTGATGGCGACGGCCGCCGACGACGTGGGGCTCTTCGGCGCGTACGACACGTCGACGCACGCGCACCAGGTGCATGCCTGCACGCTGGCCGCGTACATGGACGCGTACACCACGGCGGCCAACCAGCCCTGGCCCCTGAGCCTGCAAGCGTGCCCGGTGGTGTATGCGGGCGGCGCGGAGGCCACGGCCATCGTCCGCGTGGCGGGCGGGTTCGCGGTGCTCGAACGCGGCGCGACGACGCAGACGATTCGGTACGTGCCGCTCGTGGTGACCGGCACTGGCGCGACGCAGACGGTGTCGGCCGGGCCGACCGAGGTGCTCGCCGAAGCGCCGAACGCCGCCGTGGTGGAGTCGATGACCGACTACGGAGACGACGTGTTGCTGGTGGTGCGGAACAGCCTGGGCCGCACGGTCGAGCGCGCGCATCGCCAGTGATGCGGCGAATCTCGATGGAGACCGGGCGATCGACGGACTTCGGCGGCGCCGCGAAGACCAGCGGGTCGACCTCGGCGCTTTCATCGAGCAGGCCCACGAGGCCGGCGGCTTCGGGATGTCGGTGCGGGGTCAGGGCATCGCCGCGTCGATCTCACGATGACGCGGGTCTGAGCATGTTGTCGATCCGCCCGTTGCTCTGCTGCCTGCTGGTCGCGTCGGGTTCGGTTCACGCCCAGAGAGCGCCTCTGCAGCCGAGCTCGCCGAACGAGGCTCCGACCCGGGACGAGGCGCTCTGGCCCAAACCGCCTTCCCCATCTGAGAAGGCCGCGCACTCGACCCCGGCGAGCGGGCAAGTTCCGGCTGGTTCGGTGCTCGGCCCCTGGGCCTTGATGGACCTCGGGACCTTCCTCGGCGCGGGGACCTTCGTCGACCCCAGGAACTACGGCTACGCGGGGCTCTTCACGAGCGTGTCCGCCGGCTGGGGTTTCGACGTGGGCCGTGTTCACCTTCGCCCCTCTGCGCACTTCGGTCTCGGCTACCAGCTCACGCTGCCGGACACCGAGGAGAGCAGCAGGTTCTCCGCTTCGCCGATTGCCCTGAGCATGGCGGCCACGAATCTGCTCGATGAGCCCCTCACAGGGCTTCGCCTCACGCCCGCGCTGGGACTCACCATCCCCACCTCGCTCGGTCGGAGCATTCCACTCACCGCATTCTCACTCGCCGTCCAGCTCGAGCGGCGTTTCGGACCCATCGAGGTCGGCTTGCGCTCCCAGGTGGCCAAGCCCCTCTATGCGGAGTACCCGCCCATCTGCCGCCTGTGTGCCATCGATGCTCAGCCTCGAGTCAATTGGGCGTGGACGAACGGGCTCCAGGCTGAGGGCTGGTTCAACGACTCGCTCTCACTCGGCGCGAGCTACTCGTGGAACATCGCCTGGGGCTTCCCGGTGCCGAGTGATCAGGTGGCCTTCGCTCCGCGCGACGCGAATGGAAACGACCTCTCCCCGACCTTCGTGAGCACGAGGGACACGGTGACCGGGCGCGTCTTCTTCACGTGGGCCATCACGCGCATCATCGGCGCGAGCCTCGACCTGAGCACCACCCAGCCGCCGTTCTCCATCGATCGCGATGGGGTTCAGCGCGTTCGGTTTCCGTTTCTGTCGCTGGGAACCTGGGCCGACAACGCGACCGTCGGCTTCTTGAGCGTCTGGTTCCGCACCGACGCCATCATCGCGAGAAACTGGATCGAGCGCTGAGGTCAGGCTCCGGTCGTCGCGGCCTCGATGATGGTGGTGGGTGTGGGAAAGGCCCGTTTCAACCACCGATCCAGGCATACGCGCCGACTGACACGATTCACCTCACGCTGCAGAGCAACGTGCTGTCCTTTGCTGCGGGTGGCCTCGTCCATCAAGTCTTGATGGGCGCGCGCGTGATGCTGCCCTCTCGAGCGACCGGACGCATCGTCAACCAGTCGAGCCAGCTCGGCTCGCTCACCTCGCTCATGAGCTCCGGCGACTCGATGGCGAACTTCGTCAACCCGGCCTACACGGCTTCGAAGGCCGCGCTCAACGAACTGACCGTCTCTCTGACGTTCAAGTTGCGTGGCAGCCGGGTGAAGGTCAACTCCGCGCACCCAGGCTGGGTGAAGACGGAACTCGGCGGCAACGACGCACCCGGCACCGCCGAGGAAGGCGCGAAGACCGCGGTGATGCTCGCCACGCTGCCTGACGATGGCCCGACCGGCGGCTTCTTTCACTTAGGCAAGCCACTGCCCTGGTGAGGCCGTGCGACCGCCGAAGGTCAATAAAGCCAACCGGTGCGTCGGTCAGCAGACGCTCGAGGAGGTCGAGCGTGCCCGGCTCCACCGACGCAGATACTCGAGGTCGAGACGCCCTTGCTGCGCGCGCGCGACGCCCAGCGCGTCGCTCCACAGAGAGCCGGTGACGTAGTGCCGAACGCCCATGCGCTCGAGCGCGCGCACCACGGCGAGCGTGGAGTCTTCGACCTTCATCGATGCCGCTGCGCGAAGCGGTCGGCGAGCGCGTCACCGTACACGCGCCGCACGAACGCGATCGCGATCTCGCGCTCGGTGGCGCCCGGGTGCTGCCGGCGGACGTCGGACATCGTCGCGTCGCGCGCGCGCTCAGAGAGCCTCAGCGCACGCTCCAGTCGCTCGCGAGGGGGCGTCGCGCGCAATCGCTCGAGATACCGCTTGAGCGCGCCCGGCGTGGTGTCGCTGAGCTGGAGGCTGGCTGCGCCTTCGTGAACCATGGCTCAAGGCTATCCTTCCCGACTCGGGCGCGCTCCCACTCCTGCCCGAGCCGCATCACCTGGATGCGGAGGCTGGCGTTGGGCGGAGATCCGAGGCGCGGCGCGGATGCGGGCGACGGAAGGGCCGCAGAAAGGCGAAGCTCGAGTCGCTCGGCATCGAGTTCAGCGTCGACGCCGTCTACGCTGACCCGCGCGTGAGCTGATCCAAGCCCTTCAAGACTCGACGCGGTGGCCGAGCGTGGTGGCGCTGATGTCCAGGTTCCTGATCATCACCTCCCGCGCGAGCACCAACATGTCGTCTTCGCGTTCCGTCACTCGAAAACCCCGCGGCACCAGCGCATCGCTGATCTCGCCCAACTGTGAGCGAGTCCCGAGGAAGACGTGCTCGAGGACGTGCTCGAGTTCGAAGCGGCTCCCCGCTCACGAACCCGCGGCTGCCGTCCTCGCGCGGGTAGCCGTAGGAGCGCCAGTCTGTGCCGGCGAGCGCTCTGCGTCGGCTGAAGAAGCTGAGAAACCCCATCGAGAGGAGAAGGAACCACAAACCG
>JBBRUE010000430.1:0-6295 GCA_038248085.1 Myxococcales bacterium
CCTGCTGACGGCGATGGCCGACTTCGCGCAGGACGCCGGCTGCTCGTCGGTGCACGTGCTCTTCCCGCCCGAAGACGAGGCGCGGGCGCTGGAGGCCGAGGGCTTCTTCCGCCGCAGCACGATGCAGTACCACTGGCAGAACCCGGGCTACCGCACCTACGACGACTACCTCTCGCGCTTCGACTCGAAGCGGCGCAACCAGTTCAAGCGCGAGCGCGGCGCCGCGGCGACCCAGGGCCTCACCCTGCGCACCGTGCGCAGCGGCGAGCTCACCCGGGACCACGCGGAGCTCGCCTGGCGCTTCTACGAGGCCACCGCCTCGCGCCACGCGTGGGGCCCGGTGCAGCTGACGCGCGACTTCTTCCACCTCGCCTTCGCCGGCCTGCCCGACGCCATCGAGCTGGTGGTCGCCGAGACGAAGGGAGGCGAGGTGGTGGCTGGCGCCTTCAACCTCTTCACCGCCCAGCGCCTCTACGGCCGCTACTGGGGCTGCTTCCAGGAGTTCCCCTTCCTCCACTTCAACGTGTGCCTCTACCACTCGATCGACGACGCGATCGCCCGGGGGATCCAGGTCTTCGAGCCGGGCGCCGGCGGGGAACACAAGATCTCCCGGGGCTTCGAACCGACCGAGATCCACTCGGTGCACCGCATCTTCCACAAGGGCCTCGAGCGCGCGGTGAAGGACTTCTGCCGCCGCGAGCGCGCCCAGGTCGAGCAGGTCACCGGCGATTCGCAGCGCATCGCCGGCTTGAAGCCCTGGCCACCCCCTCCATGACAGGGGGCGGCGCTCTGCTAGAACACCGCGCGTGCGGCTCCTCGCAGTAACCACGCTCGTCCTCGTCACCTCCGCCTGTGGGCCCGCCGCCTATGCCGGCAGCATCTTCGAGGGCGACAACGAGGGGTGGACGCTCTCGAACAACGGCGCGCTCACCGCCCCGACGCTGGTGCGCGAAGGGGGCAACCCCGCAGGCCACCTCTGCGGCAAAGACGAGGGCGACGGCGACACCTGGTACTTCGTGGCGCCCCAGAAGTACCTCGGCAACGCCGGGTCGGCCTACGGCAAGCGGCTGACCTTCGATCTCAAGCAGGGCAGCATCTTCAACCAGGTGCGCGGCCGAGACGTGGTGCTCAACGGCGGTGGGCTGGCAGTGACCTGGTACTCGCGCTTCGCCCCCGGCCTCGACTGGACGCCCTACTCGGTGCGCCTCGACGCCGACTCTGGCTGGAAGTTCGACGAGCCCTCGGGCCCCGGCGCGCCCGCCACCGAGGCCGACCTCCGCACCGTGCTCAGCGACCTGCGCAGCGTGCGCATTCGCGGCGAGTTCTTCGACGGGCCCGACGACGTCGCGTGCATCGACAACGTGTACCTCGGGCGGGACTGACGGCCGTGGCGTACGAGTGTACGAAGTGCGGCGCCTGCTGCGTGGCCCCCGACATCGCCGCCCTCGACAAGCCGCTGGGGCTCCGCTGCCCGCACCTCGGGCCCGACAACCTCTGCACCGCCTACGAGCAGCGCCCCGCGGTGTGCCGCAGCTACGCCGCCGACGAGCTGTGCGAGCGCATCGCCGCGCCCACGCTCGAGGAACGGGTGGCGAAGTACCTCGCGCACTTCGAGCTGACCGAAGAGGCCGCCGAGGTGAAGCGCTGCGGCCGCACCACCCTTCGCTGAGCCGTCGGCGGGCCTACAGGTCCAGGCTGGTGAGCGCGCTCGCCAGCTCGGCCGTCAGCGGCATCAGCTCCGCCTCGGGCAGCTCGCCCACGTTGCCCTTCGCGGCGTTGCGCAGCAGGTCGTCGATGAACTCGTTGCAGCCCCGCAGCGTCTGGGCGGCGTCGAAGGCCGCCTCCAGCGCCCAGCCCGCGGCGCCGGTCTCCAGCACGAGGTGGAGCTCGGCCTGCTCGGCGCGCCGCAGCGCGAGGTTCCGGGCGTTGCGGTCGTGCCCGATGAGGACCCCACGCGAGAGCTCGAAGCTGGTCGCGGCGAGCACCTCGAGCATCGGCCGCACCAGCGCCCCGACCTCCTCCACCGTGGAAGCGCGCCCCGCGGCCTCCTTGAGCTGCGCCCGCAGCCGGAGCATCGCCCGCTTGGTCTCGATCTTCACGTGGCGCCACGCGGGCATCGCCGAGAGGACCTCGAAGTCGGCCTCGACGTTCCGGGCCAGGGTCGCCCCGGAGGTCCCGCTCGCCAGCCGGTTCTCGGCTGTGCGGCGCAGCGCCGACTCGGTCGCGCGGAAGCTCAGCGCCCGCAACACCTCCTGCGCGTAGCCGGGCACCACCTCGTCGCGAGACACCGCGCCCAGCGCGCCGGCCGAGAGGTACACCCCGTCGCTGACCCGCGAGCGGATCTGCGACCGCAGCCGCTGGAGCTCGGCGAGCAGCTCCCAGGGGCTCGAGAGCAGCTCCGGGCGACGCATCAGGGCGCCCACGTCGGCGACTTCTTTCTTGATGAGCGGGCTCAGGGTGCGGAACACCGCGGTGGCCTCGAACTCGGCGCGCTGGTCCGACCCCTCGCCGCCGTCGAAGAGGCTGGCGCGGCTGCGCGACGGCGGGAAGCTCTCGTCGATGACGGTGCACACCTCGTTGACCGCGACGACCGTCTCGCCGACCACCGGCGCCATCTTCTCCCACAGGGCGAGGTCGGCGCTCCCCTCGTCGGCGTCGGCGGGCTCGAGGGCCACGAGGTTGATCGCCGCGAGGCGCTCGATGCATCGCCCCGAGGCGTAGAGCACGTCGGTCAGCCGCGTCGCGAGCTCGCGGTCGGTGATGCCGTCGAGCAGCGACACCAACTGGGCCGGCAGCTCGCCTTCGTTCTGCTTCTTCATGGATCCCCGGGTGCTCATGCGCGAACCGTCAACTCGCGCGAATGCGATCGCGCCACGCCTCGACTGCGTCCTTCGCCTCTTTGAGGCCGACGCCGGTCTTCTCGCGGTACAGCTTGATGGCGTCGATCAGGTGCCCGCTGCGGATCTGCGCCTCGATCTCCGAGTCGTTCACCTGGCGCAGCAGCGAGCTCTTGGCGGGCAGCGAGACGGTGCCGCCGCGCTCCATCGCGTCGATGGCGTCCTTCGCCTCGCGCAGGCCCAGGCCGCTGAGCTCGCGGTACCGCTTGATCGCCTCGATCTTCCGCCCCGCGCGCACCAACTGCTCGGGCGTGGCGTCGGCGCCGAGCTGCGGCTGAAACGGGGCCGGCGGCCGCAGCGAGACCACCTCGACCCCGCGCCGGCTGGCGAGAAACACCACCGCCGCGACGGCGACCAACAACCCCAGAAGCGCGAGCCCGAGCAGGAGGACCATGAAGGGCGACACTCTACTCGCACTGCCCGGGTGAGCGGCGACTCGACGAACCTCGACATGGAAAACCCCCAAGGCCAACCGAGGCCCCGGGGGTCACCAGTCCAGCCACCGCTGATGGGGGCTCAGGCCACTTCGAAGAGCGCGGCCGCGCCCATGCCGCCACCGATGCACATGGTGACGACGCCGTACTTCCCGCCGCGGCGCTTGAGCTCGCGCAGCAGGGTGCCGGTCATGCGGGTGCCCGAGACGCCGAGCGGGTGGCCCAGGGCGAGCGCGCCGCCGTTGGGGTTCACCTTGGCCGGGTCGAGACCCAGCTCGCGAATGCAGTACAGCGACTGCGCCGCGAAGGCCTCGTTGAGCTCGAAGACGTCGATGTCCTTCACGGTGAGCTTGTTCTTGGCCAGCAGCTTGCGCACCGCCGGCACCGGGCCGATGCCCATGATGTCGGGCGGCACGCCGGCCACCGCGAAGTCGATGAAGTAGCCCAGCGGCTTGACGCCGAGCTCCTTCGCCTTCGACTCGCTCATCACCACCGTGGCCCCTGCGCCGTCGGTCAGCGGCGACGCGTTGCCGGCCGTCACCGTGCCCTTGACGTCGAACGCCGGCTTGAGCTTCTGCAGGCCCTCGAGCGTGGTCTCGGCGCGGATGATGGTGTCGTCGCTCACGGTGATCGTCTTCGGCTTGCCGGCGTCGTCGTAGACGGTGACGGTGATCGGCGCGATCTCGTCCTTGAAGGTGCCGTTCTCGCGCGCGGTGGTGGCCTTCTTCTGCGAGTTGGCCGCGAACACGTCCTGGTCTTCACGCGAGACGTTGAAGCGGGCGGCGACCTTCTCGGCCGTGGCCCCCATCGTCGCGTAGACCTCCGGGTACTTCTCCATCAGGTCGGCGTTGGCCGAGACCTTGTTGCCGCCCATCGGCACCATGCTCATGCTCTCGGTGCCGCCGGCGACACCCACCTGGTACTGCCCGGCCTGGATCGCCTGCGCGACCATGGCGATCGACTGCACGCCCGAGCTGCAGAAGCGGTTGACGGTCATCGCCGACACGGTGTCGGGCAACCCCGCCAGGAGCGCGGCGATGCGCGCCACGTTCATACCCTGCTCGCCTTCGGGCATGGCGCAGCCGAGCACCACGTCTTCGATGTCTTCTTTCTTGAGGCCGGGCACGCGGGCCACGGCCTCCTTGATCGCGTGCGCGGCCAGGGTGTCGGGCCGCGTGTCCTTCAACTCGCCCTTGTGCGCGCGGGTGAACGGCGTGCGGGCGCTGCTGGCGATGACGATTCGTTCGGTCATGGTGTGGTTCCTGGAAAGGTGTGGGAGTCCGGGACTTCGTCAGTTGCGGAGCGGCTTGCCCTTCTCGAGCATGAAGGCGAGCCGGTCCTGCGTCTTGGCCTCGCCGCACAGCGAGAGGAAGGCCTCGAGCTCGAGATCGAGCAGCTGCTGCTCGGTCACCGGCGCCGTCGTGGAGGTGTCACCACCGCACAGCACGTGCCCGAGCTTCTTGCCGATCAGGCGATCGTGGTCGCTGATCTGGTGGTTCTGCACCATGTCGTAGAGCTGCATGTCGACCGTGGCCGCGCCGCTGCGCCCGGGGAGGAAGAACGTCGCCTGCCGCGGCGGGCGGAACCCGGCCTCGGCCATGCCCAGCGCGCGCGCCTTCGCGTCGGCGAGCAGGTGATCGCGGTTCATCGAGATGTACGCGTCGGCCGCGAGGAA
The DNA here is from genome assembly GCA_038248085.1 of Myxococcales bacterium. Classification (GTDB taxonomy): domain Bacteria; phylum Myxococcota; class Myxococcia; order Myxococcales; family Myxococcaceae; genus Archangium_A. The sequence continues at coordinate 5,007 of JBBRUE010000430.1, forward strand.
GCCGGCCTCCTTCGCCTCTTCCGCCGAGGTGGCGACCTTCGCCACGCCGATGGTGAGGAACGCCTTCTTCACGAAGTTGAACGAGTCGATGTCCTTGGTGCCCGCGTAGATTCCCGAGAGGTTGCGCAGCAGCTGGAGGTTGCCGCCGCCGCCCGGAATGAGGCCGACGCCGAACTCCACCAGGCCGATGTACGTCTCGGCCGCCGCGACCTGGGTGTTGCCGCCCATGGTCACTTCGCAGCCGCCGCCCAGCGCGAGCTGGAAGGGCGCGGTGACCACCGGGATCGCCGAGTAGCGCATGCGCTGGTTGGCTTGCTGGAAGTCACCGACCAGCTTGCGGATGTCGGCCCACTGCGCCTCCTTGCTGGCCCACAGCAGCGCCGCGATGTTCGCGCCCGCCGAGAAGTTGCCGCCGTCGTTGCCGATCACCAGGCCGCGGGCGTGGCGCTCCGCCCAGTCGACCGACGCGTGCATCATCGCGGTGATGTCGTTGTCGATGCTGTTCATCTTCGAGTGGAAGGCGAGCAGCGCGATGCCGTCGCCCATGTCGAGGAGCGACGCCGAGTCATTGCCCTGGATCAGCTTGCCGGCGCGCTTGAGCCCGTCGACGGTGATCTGCCGCTCGATCTCCGGCACGTAGGTCACCGACTTGCTGCCGACGCTCCAGTACGTGTTGAACTGGCGCTCCGCCCCGTAGAAGGTGGTGCGACCCGAGGCGAGCATCGCCTCGACCCACGGCGCGACGGGAATGCCCAGCTCGTGCATGCGCTTGACGCCCTTCTCCACGCCGTACGCGTCCCACGTCTGGAAGGGGCCCTGCTCCCACGCGAAGCCCCAGCGCATCGCCCGGTCCATGTTGACCACGTCGTCGGCGATCTCGCCCATCAGCCGCGCGGCGTAGGCCAGCGTGTCGAGCGTCACCTGCTCGGCGAACTTCGCGGCCTTGTCGGTGCCGCCCATGATCACGCGGATCTTCTCTTCGAGCGTCTCGACGTCGCGCGCGGCGCCCAGCGAGTCGAAGCGCACCTTGTTCTGCGCGCGGTACTCGAAGGTCTTGAGGTCGAGGACGAGGATCTCCTTGCCGCCGTCGCCCTTGTTCTTCTTGTAGAAGCCGCTGCCCGTCTTGTCGCCGAGCATCTTCTTCTCGACCATCTGCTCGAGCCAGACCGGCGCCTTGAAGGTCTCGCGCGCGGGGTCGTTGGGCAACGAGTCGTAACAATTCTTCGTCACGTGGAGGAACGTGTCGAGGCCGACGATGTCCGCGGTGCGGAACACGGCTGAATTCAAAC
>JBBRUE010000431.1:0-6276 GCA_038248085.1 Myxococcales bacterium
CGTGCCCGATTCTCCAGGGTGACGGCATGGTCGAAGTCCGGCCGCTCGGGACGATGTGAGTCTGGTCCGAAGGGTGCTGTAACGTCAGCCCGTGAGGATCTTTCTGCCCCTGCTGTCGCTGTGGGCTTGCGCGGCCATCGGTGCCGACAAGCCAGCCGCGGTCCAGCTCTGCGTGCAGCTCCCCGCAGGCGTGCAGCTCTTCAGCGCGGCGCCGGCGGCGAACACCCGGTCGCTGGGCAGCGACACCTGGATGCTCGACTTCGACGTGCTGCTCAACGGCCACGCGCCGGCCCGCATCACCCGCAGCGCCCCCGAATGTCTGCGGGCGTGGCTGCCGCCCGAGCGCCTGAAGGAGATCAGCCTCGATTTCTCGCGGCTCCCGCTCAACCTCGTCGCGCAGCGCAAGGCCCTCGATCTCCAGCTCAAGGCCGACCTGTGGAGCGACGGCGGCAAGCTCGTCATCGAGCGGGCTCCCTGGGCGAAGGCGGTCAGCACGCTCCAGGGCCAGCTCGTGCTCGAGCGTCAGGGGAGCGCGGTGCGAGACTGGGAACAGCTCCCCGCGGGGAACTACGTCTTCAAGTACACGCCCCCCGCGCTGCCCCGGGGCACCTGCTCCATCACCCTCAACGTGGTGGCCAGCGGCACGGTGCGCGCCGATCGCAATGGGGACCTGTTCGCCGAGCTGGTCGAGTCCTACCGAAGCGAGATCCTTCCCTCGGTCATCACGCGGCACAAGCTGCAGTGCGAGCCCGCAGAGGCCGCGCAGGTGTCGGTGCGCCTCATCGACGGCGCCTTCCGCGACCCGCTCGATCCGCCCATCGAGCGCGTGCGCGTGCCCGGGAAGGAGCCCCGCTACCAGGTCACCGTGGACGGCCAGGCGTTGCCCTTCGAGACCGGCCTCGCGCTCGAGATCAAGCCGGGCCAGAAGCTCGAATTCTCACAGCTGGAGTCACAGAGCGTTCGCTGACGGGTATCCTCCTCCCACAGGGGGCCGGATGACTCGAAGCGCCACGTCGCTCGTGCTGTGTGCAGTGCTCGCGGTCAGCGGGGGCTGCGTCGACAACAAGAAGAAGATGAAGGAAGCGCAGCAGCGCCGCGACGCCGAGAAGAAGTCGCAGGAAGAGAAGGAGGCCGCGCGCCTCAAGGCCCTCACGCCGAAGGTCGATCGCGCGAAGCTCGACTCGTTCTGGGACGACCCGTCGTTCCTGAAGATCAGCCTCGGCCGTCCGTGCCCCGAGGGGCTGTGGTCGCTCTTCCCCGGCGCGCCGGGTGAGGGCGCAGAGCAGACCCGCAACGAGAGCAAGCGAACCGAGCTCGCCGAGAAGATGAAGAACGCGACCTTCGTGGTGCTGCTCAGCCACGGCAACGGCGTGACGATGCGCAAGTACAACGCGAAGAAGAAGCAGCTCACCGTCGAGGTCGATGGCCTGGTCGAGTGTTACGACGGGCTGGGGCTGCTCTCGGTGGCGTGGGGCCAGCCCGCGAAGCCGTTCCGCCCGCCGCCTCCCGATGCCGACGAAGAGGAGATGACGCCGCAGGCCGTGTGGCGCGCGCAGCCGCTCCTTTTTCCCCTGCCCTTCGCCACCGCCGCCGAGGCGAACAAGTTCCGCGACAAGGAAGGGCTGGGCCTCGAGACGCGCCTGGTCTTCAAGCTGGGGAAGATCGACGTCGACAAGAAGGTGCTCAAGACCGCCAAGCCACTGCCCGACGCGGGCGCGGTGAAGGAGGAGCTCGACTGGGGCGCCGGGCGCCTGGTGCACGTCGAGGTCCTCGGCGTTCGGGTCGGCACCAACTTCGAGAAGACGATGCTCGCCGAGAAGCGACCGTAGTGTAGGGGTCGCCGTGCATGAGTGAGTCCGCCGCCATCCTGCTGGAAGCCGAGGCCGCCTTCGCGCGCGGAGAGACGCCAGTGCTCGCCACCGTCGTCGCCACGCGCGGCAGCTCGTACCGCAAGGCCGGCGCCCGCATGCTGGTCAGCGCGGGTCGCTGGCGCGCCGGGAGCATCAGCGGCGGCTGTCTGGAGAGCGACGTGGTGCGCCGCGGCGAGTGGCTGGTGGAGCACGGCCAGCCGGTGCTCCGCACCTACGACACCTCGAGCGATGGGGACGTCGCGCTCGGCTGCGGAGGCGAAGTCGACGTGGTGCTCGAGCCGTTGCCTGCGACGTCGCCTACGGTGAGCGCCCTGCGGGTGGTGGTGCACCAGCGCGTGGCCGCGGAGGTGCGCGTCGGCGAGTTCACCCAGACGCTGGCCCCGGCGCCCCGCCTGGTGATCGTCGGAGGAGGCCACGACGTCGCTCCGGTCGTCGCCATCGCCGCGAGCCTCGGCTGGGACGTGCACGTGGTCGACTGGCGGCCGACGACGCGCACCGACGCACGCACGCACCTCCTCTCGCCGCACCAGCTCGACCGGCTTCCCCTCGAGGCCGGGTGCGCGGTGGTCGTGATGTCGCATCACCTGCTCTACGACGAGGCGGCGGTGTTGGCGGCGCTGACCTCTCCCCTGCCCGGCTACGTCGGGTTGCTCGGCCCGCGCAAACGCACCGCCGAGGTGCTCGCGCGCAAGCCGGCGGGGATGTCGATCGAGCGGCTCCATGCGCCGGTCGGGCTCGACCTCGGAGGGGAAGGGCCCGCGTCGGTGGCGCTGTCGATCGTCTCCGAGCTCCAGCTCTTCTTCGCAGGCCGCAACCGCACGCTGACGGCGGGCTGATCAGACGCGCGTTTCCTGGGTTGTCCCTGCGCTTGGCCACCGGCGCCGCGTTGGGTCGTCCAACAAGGTGATGCTCCGTGTAGAACGCTGCCATGCGCACGCTCTGCATCCTCTCTCTCGTCGTCGTCACCGGCTGTGCGAGCCAGCAACACCTGCAACCGTGGAGCGAGGTGCGCGGCGTGGCCGAGCCGAAGACGCTGCGCCATCTGGTCCAGGGCGACGTCACCGGGTTCACTGAGGCGCAAGGCTCGCAGGCGTGGCTGGGCCTTCCGTACGCGGCGCCGCCGGTGGGAGCGCTCCGCTGGAAGGCCACCCGCCCCGCCCTGCCCTGGCAAGGAGTGCATGAAGCGACGAAGTACGGGCCGCGGTGCCCGCAGCTCAACGGCCCGCTCGCGGCCTCGAAGGACGACGGCGACGTCACCGGCTCGGAGGACTGCCTGACGCTCAACGTCTACGCGCCCGCGTTCCCCGCAGAGCAGGTCGCCGCCGAGCGCCGCCCGGTGATGGTGTGGATTCACGGCGGCGGCAACACCATCGGCACCGCGAACGTGTATGGCTTTGCGCGCAACCTCGCGATCAACCACGGCGTGATCGTCGTGAACGTGAACTACCGGCTCGGGGTGTTCGGGTGGTTCCACCACGCCTCGCTCGTCGGCGCGGACGCGACGCCGGAAGACGCGAGCGGCAACTTCGGCACGCTCGATCTCATCCAGGCGCTGAAGTGGGTGAAGGCGAACGCAGCGGCCTTCGGCGGCGACCCGGGCAACGTCACGGTGTTCGGCGAGTCGGCCGGCGGCTTCAACGTGTTCAGCCTGCTGGTGTCCCCACAGGCGAAGGGGCTCTTTCACCGCGCGGCGATCCAGAGCGGCATGCCCGGCACGTACACGATGGCCGAGGCGGCGAACTTCACCGACGACGCCGAGCCGGGCGCCGCGGGCAGCTCAGGCGAGATCCTCCTGACGCAGCTGGTGCTCGACAAGAAGGCGACCGACCGCGCGGACGCGAAGCGGGTGCTCGCGGCGATGAAGCCCGACGAGGTGGCGTCGTACCTGCGCGGCAAGAGCCCTGAGGCGCTCCTCGCCCCGTTCAAGGGCCCGGGCTTCGGCATGTACCGCGTGCCGGCCGTGCTGCGCGACGGCCACGTCATCCCGGCCGAGCTGCTCACCGAGGCCCTGTCCCGCACCCGAAACGTCCCGGTGCTCCTCGGCACCAACCACGACGAGTTCAAGCTCTTCATGCTCGGCAACCCGAAGTACGTGAGCCGCTTCCTCGGGGCCCACGTGAAGGACGACGTGGTGTTCGAGCGCGACGCGCGGCTGGTGGCCGACCTGTGGAAGGCGATCGGCACCGATCGCCCGGCCGATGCGCTGCGCAAGCAGGGGGGCACGCCGGTCTTCGCGTACCGCTTCGACTGGGCAGAGGAGCCGCGCTACTTCTTCGCCGACCTGAAGAAGCTGCTCGGCGCGTCGCACGGCCTCGAGGTCGGCTTCGTGTTCGACGACGAGAAGAGCGAGTTCGACCCCTTCGGCATCTACACGAAGGACAACGAAGCGGGCCGGGTGAAGCTCTCGCGCGCGATGGCCTCGTACTGGGTGCAGTTTGCGCGCACCGGCAACCCCGGTCGCGGCGTCGACGGCGCCCTGCCCGAGTGGAGCGAGTACGGCGACATCGAGCGCTTCCTGGTGCTCGACACCGACGCCGGGGGCGGCGTGCGCATGGAGCACGGGAACCAGACCCTCGACGGCCTCGAGACCCGCCTGTGGGGCGACAAGAGCTTCGCCAGCGACGCCGAGCGTTGCGAGAGCGAGAAGCAGCTCTTCAAGGGCTTCGCCGGCCCCTCGGGAGCCTGGACCGCCGAGCGCGCGGCGAAGCACGCCCTCCGCTGCCCGATGACGCACTGAGCCGACAGTCCCCGGTTGCTCCCCGCGGGGGGCGTCCCTAACTTCGCCGGCCTCTCTCTCGACGTCCGAGGTCTCCAGCATGGCGAACCAGGTGCGCGCAGGGCTCATTCAGTGCAGCAACCCCATCAACGATGAGACGGTACCGGTGAAGAAGATCCAGCAGGCGATGCTGGACAAGCACCTGCCCCTCATCGAGGAGGCGGCGAAGAAGGGCACGCAGATCCTCTGCCTGCAGGAGATCTTCAACGGTCCTTACTTCTGCCCCAGCCAGGACAAGCGTTGGTACGCGGCGGCCGAGCTCATCCCCGGGCCGACCACCCACGTCTTCCAGGAGATCGCCAAGAAGCACGGCATGGCGATCGTCGTACCGCTCTACGAAGAGGCGATGCGCGGCGTCTATTACAACACCGCGGCGGTCATCGACGCCGACGGCAAGTACCTCGGCAAGTACCGCAAGCAGCACATCCCGCAGACGTCGGGCTTCTGGGAGAAGTACTTCTTCACCCCGGGCAACGGCGGCTACCCGGTGTTCCAGACCCAGTTCGCCAAGGTGGGCGTGTACATCTGTTACGACCGCCACTTCCCCGAGGGGGCGCGCGCGCTCGGCCTCAACGGCGCGGAGATCGTCTTCAACCCGTCGGCCACCGTCGCCGGCCTCTCGCAGTACCTGTGGAAGCTCGAGCAGCCCGCGCACGCGGTCGCCAACGGGTACTACGTGGGCGCGATCAACCGGGTGGGCACCGAGGCCCCGTGGAACATCGGCAAGTTCTACGGCAGCAGCTACTTCGTGAACCCGCGCGGGAAGATCATCGCCGAGGCCAGCGAGGACAAGGACGAGGTGGTGGTCGCCGACCTCGACCTCGACGCGATCGACGAAGTGCGGCAGGTCTGGCAGTTCTACCGGGACCGCCGCCCCGACGCGTACCAGGACCTCGTCAGGCCGTAATTCCATACACCTTCAAGGAGCCACCCCATGGGACTCGTCATCAAGAACGGCACCGTCGTCACCTCGAACAACCAGTACATCGCAGACGTGTATTGCGCTGACGGCGTCATCAAGGCCATCGGCGCGAACCTCGACGTGCCGGCGGGGACGGAGGTGGTCGACGGCTCCGGGCAGTTCGTGTTGCCCGGCGGCATCGACGCGCACACGCACATGGAGATGCCCTTCATGGGCACCACCAGCTGCGACGACTTCTACTCGGGCACCGCGGCGGGCGTGGCGGGCGGCACCACGACGATCATCGACTTCATCATCCCCAACCGGAACCAGAGCCTGCTCGAGGCGCGCGACTTCTGGATGAACAACGCGAAGAAGGCGGTGGCCGACTACGCGTTCCACATGGCGGTCACCTGGTACAGCGACCAGGTGAAGAAGGAGATGGAGCACGTCTTCCGCAACGACGGCATCCAGTCGTTCAAGATCTTCATGGCCTACCGCGGGGCGATCGGCGTCGACGACGTCGAGCTGGTGGGCGTGCTCGACACCGCGCACGCGCTGGGCGCGCTGGTGACCTCGCACTGCGAGCACGGCGACGCGGTGGTGGCGCTGCAGAACCGCCTCATCGCGCGCGGCATGACCGAGCCGAAGTACCACCCGATGAGCCGCCCTTCGTACCTCGAGGGCGAGGCGACCAACCGCGTCATCCAGCTCGCGCGCGTCGCCGC
>JBBRUE010000432.1:0-6268 GCA_038248085.1 Myxococcales bacterium
CCTCCCGTTCATCTTCCAGTTCTACCTGCTGTTCCCTCTGCTCTTCCGGCTCGGGACGCGGGGCCTGTGGGTGGTCGGCGGCGCGGGGCTGGCGCTGACGATCGTGCTCAACGAGACGGTGCTCCCAGGTGGATTCCTGCTCGCGACGCCGTTCGGGCACCTGCCCGAGTTCTGCGTGGGCATCTGGTGGGCGCGGAACCCGGGTGCACGCGTGACGTGGCCGCTCGGCATCACCGCCGCGATCGTCTTCCTCGCGGGCAATGTCTCTCCGGGGCCCTGGTACCTGTCGCACCTCTGCGTGTTGGCCCTGTTCCTGTGGACGTGGAGCGCGGTGCGGGCCGTCATCGAGCGCATCCCCGGGGTGAAGCGCTTCGTGCTGTTCGCCGGAGCGATCTCGATGCAGCTCTTCCTGGTCAACGGGTTCCTGCGCGACCCGTTCATGACCTGGGCGAAGTCGGCGGGGACCGAGTGGGTCGCGCTCGGCATGGGCGGTTTGTCGTTCCTCACCTGCGTGGGGTTCGCGGTCGTCCTGCGCTGGGTCGAGTCGCGGATCATGCGCCGAGGTGTGCATGGCTGAGGTGGTGCTCTGCACGCTCAACGCAAAGTACAGCCACGCGTCGCTCGGGCTGCGTTGCCTCCTCGCGAACCTCGGCCCGCTCGCGTCGCGCACGGTGTTGATGGAGCGCACCATCTCCGAGCGCCCGGCCGACGTCGTCGAAGCGTTGCTCGCCCACGAGCCCACGGTCATCGGGCTGGGCGTGTACGTGTGGAACGCGACCCTCTCGCTGGAAGTCGTGCGCCTCCTCAAGAAGCTCCGGCCGGCGCTCGTGGTCGTGCTTGGCGGCCCCGAGGTCAGCCACGAGCTCGAGGCGCAGGAGATCGTGACGCTCGCCGACTACGTCGTTCGCGGCGAAGGCGCCGTGGCCTTCCGGGTGCTGCTCGAACGACTGCTGCAGGGGGAACGGCCGGCGATCAAGGTCATCGAGGGCGGAAAGCCCGACCTCCGCGCGCTCGTGCTGCCCTACGCCCTCTACGGCGACGACGACCTGCGCAACCGCATCATCTACGTCGAGGCCTCGCGCGGCTGTCCCTACACCTGCGAGTTCTGCCTCTCCTCGCTCGACGACGGCGTACGCGACTTCCCGATCGCGCCCTTCCTCGCGGCCATGGACGACCTGCTGGCGCGCGGGCTTCGTTCCTTCAAGTTCGTCGACCGCACCTTCAACCTGAAGATCGAGACCAGCCTGAAGATCCTCGGGTTCTTCCTCGAGCGCATCGCCGCGGGCGCGCAGTTGTTCCTGCACTTCGAGATGATTCCGGACCGGCTCCCTGTCGCACTGCGCGAGGTGCTGGCCCGGTTTCCGCCCGGAACCGTGCAGCTCGAGCTGGGCGTCCAGACGCTCAACCCGGCCGTGGGGTCGACGATTCGTCGCCGGCAGGACGTCGGCAAGCTCACCGAGAACTTCCAGTTCCTGCGCACGCAGACGGGCGTGCATCTCCACGCCGATCTCGTCGCGGGGTTGCCCGGGGAGGACCTCGCGAGCTTCGGCCGCGGCTTCGACGAACTCCACGCGCTGGCGCCCCACGAGATCCAGGTGGGCATTCTCAAGCGATTGAGGGGCGCGCCGATCGCGCGACACACCCAGACCCACGGCATGATCTACGCCGACATCGCTCCGTACGAGGTCCTGCAGACGGCTGCGTTGTCTTTCGCCGACGTGCAGCGAATCAAACGCTTCGCGCGCTACTTCGACCTGGTGCACAACAGCGGTCGATTCTCCCGCTGCGTGCGCGCCATCGAGAGCGGACCGAGCGCGTTCGCGGGGTTCCTCGACTTCAGCGACTGGGTATGGCGCGAGACCGGAGCCACGCACGGCATCTCACTCCCCCGGCTCGGCGCGCTCGTCGACCGCTACCTCACCGAGGTGCGCCAACTCGAGCGGGCCCAGGTGGCCGAGATGCTCGAGCTCGACGTCGGACGTGAACGATTGGCCGGCGCCCCGCTCCACGCGCGGCGACAGGCCCGTCACGAAGACGCCAGCGAGGGCTGACGTGCGCAGGCGAAGGAACGGCCGCTCGACCCCCAAGTGCAGCGCGAGGCCGAGCGCGAGGACGCCTGCCACATAACAACCCAGCGCCAGGCCGCCGTGCCGTTCGAGGACCTCGCCGGCGAGCGAGGTTCTCGGTGAAGGTGACGAACTGCCACAGCGGCTGAATCTCAGGCTGCTCGCGCGCCTGGGGAAACGCGAAGTACGCGAGCACCACCACCGCGTAGGCCGGGAGAATTCGGGACGCGCGACGCGCGTAGAACTCGCCGAACGGGGCCAGGGGGTTGCCCTTCAACGCCGCGAACCACTGGCGGCCGATCAGGAACCCGCTCAACACGAAGAAGAGGTCGACGCCCATCCACCCCAGGCGCGTCACCGCCAACGAGGGCGTGCCGAGGTCCAACGTCCAGGCGTGGAAGAAGATGACCCAGATGATGGCGAGGGCACGGAGCACGTCGAGCCCGGCAGCCGACGACCCGTGGAAGGCACGCTCGGCCAGTTCACGACCGACGCCGCCTCGACTGGAAGAGCACCCCCAGGAAACCGAGGAGACCGAGACCCGTCGCGGCCGCTCCGATCCGGAAGGAGCGCGGCTCGTAACGCCAGCTGATGATGTGCGCGCCCGGCGTGACTCGCACTGCACGAACGAACCCCCACGCACGCAGGACGTCGGCCCGCGCGCCATCGACCTCGACGATCCACCCCGGGTACCAGGCGTCGGCCAGCACCACGGCCCCGGCAGCGCACGCGGTGAGTCGTTGCTCGATCGAGACGGGCGACAACTCGGTCGTGGTGACTTGCGCCTCGCAGCCCACCCCGTCGATCGCATCACCTCGATCGACGGTGACGGAGCGAGCCAGTTCCTCGACCGGCGCATCGAGCGCGGCAAAGGCGGCCTCGTCACTCGCCGCGACGCGGACCTGCGAGACGAAGAAGCCCCGGGGCAGCGCGGCCGTGCTCCGCCAGATCCACAGGTCCTCGATCGGCGTCAGCGCCACCGAGCTCACGCCCGGAGGTGCAACCGCCCAGGTCTCGCGCAGAAACGAACTCACGCCCGCGACCGCGAACGCCCCTACCCCGTGCGAGAAGGCCGCCTTGAGTCGCCACGGCTCGCGAAAGCCGTAGCCTCCGACGGCCCGGAGATCTTCCTCGACGAACCGCAACGCCGCGAGCCGGTCTCGCCCGTCGAGCAGCGGGTCCCGATCGTCCTCGCGGTCCCACGGACCACACGCCTCGTGATCGAAGTCATCGAGGTCGACGCGCAGCGAGAGCCGGCCCTCGCCGCGGAGCAGCGGCGCGACGCGCGAAGCCCGGGTGAGTTCCTTCGCGCTGACCCGGTCCCACTTCTCCACTCGAACGAAGATCAGCTCGAGCGCGACCCACACCGCGAGCAGCACCGGCCTCCGCCGAAGCAACAGCACGCCCGTTGACGCCAGCAACAGCCAGGGGGCGCCGTGGCGAAAGCCCTCGCGCGCCCAGCTCCACCGGGAGGCGAGCACCAGGCCCAGCGCGAACCCGAGCAAGCCGAGCGGCGCCTCGAGACGCCCCTTGCGCGACAACGCGACGAGCCGGCGCGCGCCGAAGCCCGCCAGCAGCGACGCCCCGAACAGCGCCCCCACCACGTACTTCGCCGGGTAGCGGAACAGCCGGAACGGCGGCACGGCGAGCAGCCACTCAGAGATGACCAGGTGGCGCCCCAGCGAGAGCACCAGCGCGAGCACCGTCAACGCGAGCACGGGCCGGGCACGCTTCACGCGAACTCCGACGAGCGCGAGCAGCATCGCCACCGATCCGGTGAAGAGCGTGAAGAGGAAGCGCTGGTCCGCCCCACCCCAGTACGGGCCGTCACGCGGCAAGTCGGCGTCGGGGATGAAGATCGACAGCACCTGCGCAGCCGACACCGACCACTCCAGCGCGCCGCTGGCGACTTCACCGGGCTGCGTCCACGCGCGCGTCAGCTCGAGCGCCGGGAGCGCGACCACCGCGCTCAGCAGCCCCGCCCAGGCCACGGCCACCGCGCCCCACCCGAGCGCGCGCGGAGTCCGCACCAGCACGAAGGCGGCGAGCATCGCCTGCCACAGCCACATCTCCGGAGCGCCCGCGTGGAACGCGAGACCCAGGCACGCAGCCAGCCACGCGGCCCGACCCAGCGACGGCCCGCGGCGCACGCCCTCTGCAGCCCACAGCGTCCACCCCGCCCACGACGCGGTCGAAGCGAACGAGAGGTTCTGCGCGAACTCGATGAAGAACGGGGACAACGCGAACGGGGCCGCGCCGATGAACGCGAACGCCCGCTGCAGACCGAAGCGTCGCCCGGCGAAATACAGCCCCGCGAAGGCCCACCCCGCGTGGAACAGGTGCATCACGTTCGGGCCCAGCACGTGCCCGAAGAGCAGCCCGCTCACGATGCGCGGCGCGTAGAACGCCTGCGTGTAGAGCAGCGCCGCGAAGGGTTGCCCCATGCGCGCGTTCGGGAGCCACAAGGGCAGTTGCCCCGCACTCCACCGGGTGATGAGGAAGAAGGTCTCGGGGAAGACGTGCGCCGAGAGATCGCGCGCGGCCTGCACGTCACCGTGCAGCAGCGAGGCGAAGCCCGCGACCAGCGCTACACCCGCGAGCGCCCATGGCCAGGAGGTCTTCACCGCCGGCCATTAGATCACCGGGCGCTGAAAACACCACTGCCACGCTCCGCGTTGGCGAAGCGTGGCAGGGAGCGAAACCAGAAAGCTGCGGCTCAGTAACCGGTGTTGTTCTTGGCGAAGTCGGTGAGCTTCTTCTTCTCGAGCTTGCCCTGCGACTTGGTGGTGCGCTTCTCGACCGTGGTGTCACCGGCGAGGGCGTCAGCCGACATACCGAAGAGGGCCTTGATGTTGTCGCCGAAGAGCGTGATCACGCCGATGGCGGCGATCGCGATGAGCGCGACGATGATGATGTATTCCGTCATGCCTTGGCCGCGGGTCTTCTTCATCTTGTTGATCTTCACCATGGTGTCGCTCCTTCGGTGGGGCCCCGAGAGTGGGGTCCGTTTGATGAATGAAGTATCGGTCGACACCCGCATCCTCTCCATACGTCAACGGGAGGATGGGGATGCAATCAACGAATTCAAAGACTTACGTCATTTCCCGTCCAATAACTCCCGCAGGCGGGGGTGATCGGGGTGGGCCGCGAGGGATTTACGGGCTCGCATTTCGGCGTCGGCGACATCGGCCTGGGCAGCATGCCACGGAGCGCCTTCCCGGGTCGCGAAGCGGCGGGTCGCTTCGAGCCAGGTCGCCCAGAGATCGGGTGAATCGACCTCGCGTTCGACGTGCGGCGCGAGCACTTCGCGGGCCCGGATGACGTCGCCCTCCCGTACGCAGGCGGCCGCGTAGGCCTGGGCCGCGGCGACCGAATCGCGATCGGCGTCGAGCCACGACGCGGCGGCGGCGCGCACCAGCGGGTCATCGGGCGGGTGCACCCACGCGAGGCTGGCGTAGAGATCCTTCGCCTCATCTGCGGTCAGCGAGCGGTTCGCGAGGAGCTTGGAAATCTCGAGTCCACCCCGCTCTTCCGGAATGCGCCGCGAGTCGGGCACGCGCACGTCAGCGGCGACGAAGTAGGCGATGGGCGAGCCGTACTCGAGCACGTTGTGATCGTCGGTGTTCACCGGGCCCTCACCGCCGAAGCGCTTCTGGGCCTCGTCGGGATGCACCTGGCGCCCCAGGAGCGTCGTCGGCAGCTGCAGGTGAATGCGGGCGAGATCGTCGCGCACCCTGGGCTGCGCCATGCGTTCGGTCAGCGCGGCGAGATCGAGCACCTGCGGCTCGCGGCTGGCGACCAGCACCAGGTCATCGGGGCCGACCCACGTCGTGCCGTGCTCGAACGATCCGCGCAGCGTGCGCACCACCAACTTCACCAGCGACACCGACGACTCGTAGGTGTGGATCCACTGCACCAGGCGCCCCCCCGGCGCGAGCTTGCCCTTCGCCATCTCGAAGAAGTCGCGAGAGAAGAGGCCCGAGACGCCGGACACCCACGGGTTGCTGGGCACGCTGACGATCAGATCGTACGGCTCCTGCGAGAGCTGAAGGAACGTGCGCGCGTCTTCGATGTGCACGTGGCAGCGCGGGTCCTTGAAGGCGTCGTGGTGATCGGGCGCGAAGATCGCCGCGGCCTCCACGACCGCGGGGCTGATCTCCACCACGTCGAGCCGCTCGATGGGGTGCGCCAGCAACGAGCCC
>JBBRUE010000433.1:0-6268 GCA_038248085.1 Myxococcales bacterium
CACGCAGCGCCTGGCGTCCCTCCCGACCCTGCTGCGCAAGACGGTGCCTGGCCTCCAGCCCAAGCGCGCCGACGTCATCGTCGCCGGGGCCCTCGTCTTCCGCGCCGCGATGCTGGCCATCGGCGTGACCGAGGTCACCGTGAGTGATCGCGGGTTGCGGTGGGGCCTGCTCGCCGATCGGTTCGGGGCGAAGAAGTGACTTCAGCTCCCGCAGTCCCCGATCGCTCGCCGGCGCCGGGCGCGCTCTTCGCCCTGCTGATCCTCACAGCGATGAACATGCTCAACTACATCGACCGGTGGGTCCCCTCGGCGGTGAAGGAGCTGTTCAAGAAGGACCTCTCGCTCACCGACGCCCAGACCGCCTGGCCGCTCACCGCGTTCGTGGTCGTCTACATGGTGGCGAGCCCGGTCTTCGGCGCGATGGCCGAACGACGGAGCCGCCGCCTGCTCATCGCCTTCGGCGTCGCCGCCTGGTCCCTCGCCACCGCGGCCGCGGCCCTGGCCGACACGTTCACGACCTTCCTCATCGCGCGCGCGGCGGTGGGCATCGGCGAGGCGGCCTACGCCACGCTGGCGCCCTCGGTGCTCGCCGACTTCTACCCGCCTGAGAAGCGCAACCGCGTCTTCACCCTCTTCTACGTCGCGACCCCGGTCGGCTCGGCGCTCGGCTTCGTCCTCGGCGGACTGATCGGTGAGCACTTCGGGTGGCGCGCCGCGTTCCTCGCGGTCGGGCTGCCTGGGCTCCTCGTCGCCGCGCTCGCGCTGTTGATGAAAGACCCGGTGCGTGGAGCCTTCGACGACAAGCCACCAGAGCCCGTGTCGTGGCCCATCGCGCTGCGGGCGCTGGCGAAGAACCGGGTCTTCGTCGTCACCGTCGCCGGGTACACCCTCGTCACCTTTGCCACCGGCGGCATCGCCGACTGGTTCGCGACGTTCCTCTCGCGGGCCCGTGGCATGTCGCTCTCGGAGGCCGACCTGGCGATCGGCGTCTCGGCGGTGGTGGGTGGGCTGCTGGGGACCGCGCTGGGTGGCTTCCTCGCTGATCGTCTGCGCACCGTGACCCGCCAGCCGTACCTCGCGCTCTCCGGCCTGGCGATGCTGCCGGCGGTGGTGCTCACGGTCATCGCGCTCTTCGTGGTGAAGGCGCCCGCGGTGATCGTCGGCTGCGTGCTCTTCGCCCAGTTGTTCCTCTGGGCCTACAACTCGCCGATCAACGCCCTGTTGGTGAACAGCGTCGAGCCGGGCTTGCGCGCGCGCGCGTTCGGCCTGTCGATCCTCTGCATTCACCTGTTCGGCGACGTGCTCTCCCCTCCGCTGATCGGCATGGTGTCCGATGCCACCGGGAGCCTCGAGCGCGCGCTGATCATGGTGCCGATCGCGATCGCCACCGGGGGCCTGGTGTGGATCATCGGCTGGCGGACGCTGCCCGAGCCGCCTACGCCGGCGCCCGCGCCTCCGCCTCCAGCTTCGGCTTGAGCTCCTCGACGGTGCGCTGAATCTCTTCCTGCAGCCGCTCGCCCTCGGCCAGCAGGTGCGCCCGCAACCGGGTCCGGTTTCCCAGCTTGAAGAACGCGACCACGTCGTTGAACGCGGCGTGCCGGCGCTCGACGAAATAGCGGGTGAAGAGCGCCAGCGGCAACGCCCCCAGCAGCACCACCACCATCCCGGGGATGCCCCACAGGTTCCAGCCCGCGACCGTGAGCAGGGTCCACCACAGCGGCACCACCATCACCGCCGAGGTGAACTTGAGCGTCGCCACCCGGTCTCTCGACACGGGCACCGCGAGCGCCAGGCCACGCAGGAACAGGTAGGGGATGAAGTACAGCCCCAGCCCCAGCAGGAAGAGCGGGAAGCCGAACACCAGCGCGGCAAGGTTGCGCAGCACGAACGTGCGCACCTGGGCACCTTCGAAGTGCAGCGAGAGGTCGCCGGGGTCCGAGCGCACCACCTCGAGGCGCGCGCAGTACGACAGCACGTCTTCCTTGAGATCGTCGAAGCGCTCGGGGTCGTAGGCGCGGAGCATCGAGGCGCCCTTCGCGAAGAGCCGCAGGCGATCAGAGTCCTTCTCGCGGTAGCCGTTGCGCAGGGCGAAGAGGCGGTCGGCCGTCTTGATGAGATCGAGATCTTCCCAGGTCTCGAGGTTCAGCGTGACCGCCCGCATCGCGTCACCGATGCGATTGGTCAACGAGCGCACCCACTGCTGCTCGGCCTCACCTTCCAGGACGCCCACCGCCTCCACCAGGATCGGCTCGCCGACCTCCACGTGCACCCGGCTGCGGAACTGGTGCTTCTGCGCGTAGGTGAAGCCGATGGGGATGACCCGCAGCGCCTGCCCACCCTTCGCCACCTTGAGGGCGATGCGGGCGCAGCCGGTCTTGATGTCGGAGAGCTGTGGCTCGGAGTGCGACCGCCCCTCGGGGAAGATGGTGATCGCCCGTTCGGCCCCCAACGCGCTCGCCGCCGCGTCGAGCGTGCCTTCGTTCTTCTCCATCAGGCCCGGGTGGTCCTGCTTGCGGAACACCGGCAGCGCACCGATGCCCCGCAGGATCCACCCCAACACCGGCACGCGGAAGAGCGGTTCGCGCGCGAGAAAGGTGACCTGGCGCTCGGTGATGACGAAGACCATCGCGGGGTCGATCAGGCTGTTGGGGTGGTTGCCAACGAACATCACCGGGCCGGTGAAGTCCTCCACCCGACGCACCACGTCGATTCGGTAGAACAGCCCGAGGGCGACCGAGACGATCGTTCTCACCAGCCGGTAGAACATCGAGCTTCCCCTTGACGCGTCGCTTCAGAAGACGCCGATGTTGAAGTGGACCACGAACTGGGGCTCGTTGATCACCAGATCGGGCGCGAGGTTCATGCCCACGTCGAGCGCCAGCGGCCCGATGGGGGTCACGTACCGCAGGCCGGCGCCCACCACCGGGCGGAACGAAAGCGCAGTCGGCACCGCCAACCACAGGTTCCCCAGCTCGAAGAAGACGCCGAGATCGAAGACGCTGAACGCGGGGAACCGGAGCTCGGCCTTGGCCAGCGCGAAGAGTTCGCCACCCTGCGAAGGCACCTGTCGCGCCCCGAGGATCGTCTTCGCTGCCGACGAGCAGCCGTCCTTGTTCGCGAGGATCTGGCAGTCCTTCACCTGGTTTCGGTACTGCTGCCGCACGTCCTCGGCGACGAGCTGGTCCTCGTTGAAGCCGCGAACGCTCGTCGCGCCGCCGAGGAAGAACCGACGCACCGGCGGCGTGGTCGAACCTGGCGAGAGCGGGAAGATGCGCCCGGCGCGCACCGAGAGCGCGAAGACGAAACGATCCCCGAGCGGCACGTACCCGGTCGCCACCGCGCTCACCTTGGCAAAGTTCACCGTCACCGCGTTCTGGTTCTCGTCCCGGGCGTAGAGCGCCCCGGTCAGCTCCCCCGAGGCCTGCAGCAACAGCCCCCGGCGCGGAACCAGCGGGCTGTCGCGCAGGTCGAGCGTGGTGTTGAGACGCACGCCGTGCAGCGCAAACTCACCGAAGAGAAAGCGCAGACGCTCCTGGTCGACGAGGCTGATGGGGGGAATCGAGGTCAGCGCCGTGCCCACCCGCTCCACGAGGCTGTATTCCGCCTCGTATTGCAGCGCGAGCGTGAGCTTGGGCCGCAGCCATTCGACGCGCGGCACTTCGAAGACGTGGGTCCAGTCCAGCGTGGGCACCCCCGCGAGGCGGGTGAAGCGAAACTGTGGACGGAAGACGCGCTCGAGCGTGACGTCGAAGCGCAGGCCCAGCCCGGCCGGCAGCACCGCCCGCGCGTCGAGCGAGAGGTTGAGGCGGAACCCGATGCGCTTCCCGATGTCGAGCTTCGAGAGATCGACCTGCCCCAGCAGCACCGGAACCGAGGTGAAGAAGAGGTTGCCCTGGCCGCGCCCGGTCAGGGTGATGCCGCGCCCCCCGATGTTGGAGATCGACCCCTCGACGCCCGCACGAATACCGTCGGCGTAGAAGTACCCGAGGAACGCCTCGGCAGCGAAGAGGGGCCGCTCGCGCACCCGCAACACGATCGTCTTGAGCGGCTCGGGGCGATCGGGCGAGAGCATCTCGACCTGCACGCTGCGGAAGATGCCCAGGCCCGTCAGGTTCGCCTGCGTGGAGAAGAGCGACTCGGCGTCGAGCGGCAACCCTTCCTTCATCGTCGCCCGCGAGGTGATCACGTCTTCTGCGGTGCGCACCTGGCCCACCGGCAACACCGCGCGCACCTTCACCTGCGGCCCCGGCGTCACCGTCACCAGCCCGTCGGCGAGCTGGCCCGTGTCGTCGAGCGTGTAGGACGCGCTGACGCTCGCGAAGAGGTAGCCCTTGCGGCCGAGCTCGCGGGTGACGCTCTGCTCGAGGCGCTGCAGGTCACCGGGGTTGAAGGGGCTGCCGAGCTGCACCAGCCCGATCGATTCGGAGGTGAACGCCGCCGGCATCCCTTCCGCCCTCACTTGCCGGTAGTGCGCCTGGGGTCCCTCATCGATCACGAAGCGCGTGGTGGCCTGGGCGCCCTTCACCTCCGCGCCAGCGAAGACCACGCTCGCCCGCAGGTACCCCCGCTCGCGGTACAGCGCCGCCATGGCCTTCGCCGCCTCGTCCCACGCGGCCTCCTCGAGCACCGTGTCCATCGGCGGGTGGGGTAATGACTCGGCGAAGATCGGGGTGGCCCGCCGGCCGTCGAGTTCGGTCGGGTCGCCCATGCCGTGCAGCTCGAAGGGCGCCACCGGCGACGACGTCTCCATGACCCGCTGCAGCACCGAGCGCAGGTCTTCGGGCGAGACCGCCTTCGCCCCTTCGAAGGCGATGGACACCACCCGCAGCGGCACGCCCTCTTCGATCACGAACCCCAGCGCTGCCTCGCCGCCGGCGCGCCTCACCTCGGAGGGCACCACCCGCACGTCGTGGTAGCCGCGGAACCGGTAGAACCGCTCGATGCGCTGCGCCAGGCGCTGGGCGAGGGGCTGGTCGAGCGTCTCGTCGCCGTCGTAGCCGATGAGCACCCGCAGCCCGGTGTCGGACACCACGCGATTGCCGCTGAAGACCAGGTCGTAGCGGGGCCCCGACACGACCGGCACCACCACCCGACCCTCGTCGGTCACCTCGGGCAGATCGACCTTCGCCCGGTAGAAGTGCTCCTTGCGGTACAGCGCGCGCACCCGCTCCAGCCCCGCCTCGATGCGGGACAGGTCGAGTACGTCTCCGGGCCGCACCCCGAAGGCGTCGAGCACCCGGGGGAGCGGCAAGCCCGGGTCTCCGGACAGCGACACGGCTCGCACGCGGCTGGCGTCTCCCTCGCGCACGATGAAGCCCACGGTGACCGCCCCCTCGAGCGCCGTCGCCTCCGTGCGGACCTCGGCCACCCGGTAGCCCCGGCGCTGGTAGAGCGCGCGCACGTTCTCGGCGGCGTGCTCGATGCGCTCGGGCCAGTACTCGGCCCCCGCCTCCAGGCCCGTCGCCAGCCGCACCTCGTCCTTCGTCAGCTGAGCGGTGCCCTCCACGAAGAGGGTGCCGATGTTCTGGCGCGGCACGAGGGTGAAGATGACCGCCACCCCTCCCGGCCCGTCTTCACCCAGCACCTCGATGTCGGCGAACTTCCCGGTGGCGAAGAGGCTCTCGATGGAACGCTCGATCGCCCGCCGCGAGAGCACCTGTCCCTTGCGCACCGTGACGAGCTGGGGCACGCGGTCGAGCAGCCGCGAGTCGGCCCCCGCGGGCAGACGCACCTCGACCCCGGTGATGGTCGGGGCCGTGTCGGCCGGCGTCTGCGCGAGCAGCGCGAAAAGAAGAAGGGTCACTCCCATTCGAATCGGAATCGCAGTTCCACGCCGGGGTTTCCGACGGTGGAGTTCTGCGTCTGATTGTCCCACTGCGCGCGCGCAGAGACCCGTTGATTGAACCGGTATTCGGCCTGCGCCTTGGTGCCTCGGCCGGTGACCGGCTGCGTGACACCCACCTTCAAGTTGTCGTTGATGACCTTCGACTCCCACGAGACCGCGGGCTCGGCGGTGCCGGTCGCCTCGTTGAAGCTGGTGGTCAGCTTCACCTGCTGGTCCTTGAGCCCGACGTTCTGGGTGAGGAAGCGCTGCACCTGCTGATCGAGCCCCGACGCCGAGAGGAGCGCCTCGGCCGCCAGTCCGGCCCCGGAGCGCTCGGTCAGTCGCTCGCGCGAGGTCACGCCCAGGGTGAGGAGCAAAAGGATGTCGGCGTCGGGCAACGGCGGCTCAGACGACATCCTCTCGCTCCTCACCCTGGACGTGACC
>JBBRUE010000434.1:0-6255 GCA_038248085.1 Myxococcales bacterium
CCCGAAGTGGACGCGGTGATGGCGGCCATGCGCGAGCACATGGGCGACCACACCGAGGAGGAGCAGACCTACCTGGGGCCAGGTATCACCCCGGAAGTGATGGCGTCGTTCTTCCGCTCCGCGGCGACGCTGTACCGCGCGCGGCCGTGGGCCCACATTCCCGCCAACCGGAGCGTCTTCTCCCTCACCAGCGAGCAGCTCGGGCTGCGTGAAGCGGCGCTCGTCGTCATCGGCCAAATGGGCGAGAGCCTGGGCTTCATTCTCTTCGCGAGCCTCGACGACTACGCGCTCTTCCACGAGGCGGCGAGCGCGCTCGAGCGCGACGAGGACGCGAAGCTTCCGCGCCACTTCGCCCTCAACTTCGAGCGGGGCGCAGACCTCTCGCCGGCGCTGCGAAAGGAAGTATCGGCGCACCGCTGGGAGGTCGCTGGCCCGGAGGCCTGGCCGTGGCCAGTCGCCGTCGACCCAGACATGGTCGCGCGTCCCCCGACTGCGAAGGAGTTCACCATCACGGAAGCCATCTGCCTCGCGCTGCCGCAGCTGCTGACCCAGAAGAAAGCGCTCGAGGCCGCGTGGAACGCAGAGGGTCCGCCCGTCTCGTCCACCCTGAAGGTCAGCACGCACGCGGCAGACATCGAGGTCACCCTTCGGGCCCCGCATGAGCAGGTGATTGAGCGCCCACCGTTCGACCTCATGGCCGACCTCTTCGAGCTTGGAATGCAAGAAGAGGTCGACGCCGAGTCTCGCGCCGACCTCGAAGAGGAGCTGCTCGCCCGCTTCGAGGACTCGCCCGAAGCCCAGGCTCTGGCTGAAGTCGGCTTCGCCCCGTTGTTGATGGACTACGCGGCGGACTACTTCAACGCCACCATCGCCACCCTCGATGCCCATGAGCTGCGAGAGATCATCTTCGACATCGTGCCGAGGAAGGTGAGCATCGAAGCTGCCGCCGCGAGCGGCCTCATCGCCGAGTTGCGCGCCTTCTATTCGTTCCTGAAGCGCGAGTTCGGCCTCAAGCAGGCCGACGCCTGCCTGCGGGAACTGGGCAGCGACGCGGTGAAGAAGCTGACCGCTGCCTTGTCGAACAAGAGCAACTTCGGCATGGCGAAGTCTCTGCTCATGGGCGGCGCCGCGGCGGGGTTCGACATGAGCACGAAGAAGGGCATCGACGCGTGGATGCAGCAGGTCTCATCCAAGCCGCTGCCTGACTCGTTTCCATTGCCGTTCGGCGTTCCCGCGCGGCCGGCCACGCGCGCGGACGCGAGCGCCAAGAAGAAGCAGCGGAAGGCGGCGAAGAAGGCGCGCAGGGGGAACAGATAGATGGACGCCACGACGAGCAACTCCGAGTTGGGCCTCATCGAGGCGTCAGCAATCCCGGGAGGGTGGCTCTGGGCCTTCACCTGCCCGACGCCCGACTGCGGCTGTCGAACGGCGCTGTTGCTGTCTGCCTCCCAAGGAAGAGACACGTTGCTCGAGTGCGGGCAGGTCGTCGCTGATGCCTGGCTCGGCGGCGCGGACTACCCGGCAACAGCTCAAGAGCTGAAGGGCGTGACGGCCTTCGCGGTCGACCTCGACACCCTCGAGGCCTTCCCGCCGGTCGGGGCGACGCCCATCGACCCGCGCGTGGACCCCACCATGAAGGCGGTTGTCGATGGTCTCGATGACGACACGCTCCATGCCATCGCCCGCGTCTGGCACCTTGGAAAGAGCCAGCAACCACCGGTGGAGCCCGGCGCTGGTGGCGGCAACATCGAAGTCGAAGGTTGGCGCCCGGGAGACGTCGTCGTCTGGGACGAGACGCAGCCCGCTCTTCGCAGCGACACCTACGTCCTGGGCGAGCACGTCTACGACGCCATCGAGCTCTACTGCGTCGAGCCGGACTGCCCCTGCGGCATCGCCGTCGTGGACTTCGAGCCGGTGGCTCCGCGCGGCGCATCGCATCCGGGTGACATCAAGTTCGACGGCACTTCGGCGACGCTTCGCCCTGAGGGTCGACATTCTCGCCTGCCTGAGCTGTGGGCTGCGTACCAGGAGCGACATCCCCACCATCAGAAGCGGTTCGCCCGGCGCAGCGCCCTCATGCACGGCTTCGCTGGGAGGATTGTCGCCCAGCCGCCGAAGCCGATAAAGGTGAAGGTCGGCCGGAATGAGCGCTGCCCCTGCGGCTCGGGGAAGAAGTTCAAGACGTGCTGCGAGGCATCTTGAGGACCTCCGTCTTGGCGCCGATGAGGGAAACGCTGATGACCGTTCGAGGGAGAAAATGACGGTGATGACACTCGCAAAGACCGGCCCGATCGCCACGCGCCTCGTGCGAGAACTCCGCAACGTGAAGGCCGCACGCGTCGTCGACCTGCGTGCGTTTCGCGAAGGCACGGCCAACGCCGCCGAACTCCAGAAGTCCGTCGCCACCCGCGATGACCTTTCCGACTTCCACCCCTCACACGCGCTCTACGTCTACGTCCAGAACCAGGTCTCGGTGATGGCAGAGCAACTGACCACCTTGCCCGCGACCGCGAAGCTGGCGGACGTCATCGAGGCTGCGCAGGACGAGTACATGCCCGGCGGTCCGCCGATGAGCCCGCTGACCACCTCGTACTTCACGTGCTGGGCGTTCTTCGACGCGGCTGTCGGGCAACAGCGCGAGACCCTGGGGACCTGCGTCATCTCCGTTGGCGCCGCGCTTGGAATGGACCCCGGCTTTCTCGCGCTCGTCCAGGCGATGCAGGCATCCGCGATGAGCGTGTACCAGCACGAGGGGTTCACTCCCGGTGGCACCACCATGCTGCGCGACCTGGTGAGTGGCGCTCGCGCGGAGTGCATCGTGCCGAGTGGCTGGCGCGGCGCTCCCGGCGAGCTCGTGCTCGGGCGCGTGCTGCCTCCTCCTCCCGGCGCGGTGCCGGTCTCGGTGCTCTTCACCACGCCGTACGTTCTCCGTGGTGCAAGCGAGCGCGACTGGCTCGCCTACTTCGAGCGCACGCTGGGCGCCGCCAGAGGGGACGCGCCCAAGTCCAGCTCCGCCCTCAAGTTCGCCATCAATTGGAGCGAGTACATCTTCGCGGGCTACGCGGGCCACGTGCACGAGGCCATCTTTCTCGAGGGCCTGCCCGACGTGCCCACGTCGCTGCCGCATCATGACCCGCGGAGTCGGTGACGATGAGCTGGTGCACGATGAATCCAGGAGGCGCGTCGTGAGCGAGGGTCAGTCAATCCCGCCTGAGTACCAGGGGTGGTGGCGCATCACCGAGACGTCGCAGTGGTCGAGCAAGTTCCTCGACTCGCTCGGCCCTGCGCTGCTCTCGCTGACCGGGTACGCCGACCGACTGCGCATGCACTGCCTCCTTGCCTACGTGAACTGCAAGCCGACGAAGACCGGCATCTCCTTCACGTGGGAGGGCGCCTGGGAGTTCGACCCGATGTCGGGCTCGGGCCGCGTGACGCTCCGCAAGGACGGGCGCCTCAAGGGCGTCCTGCGAATCAAGGGGAGCGAGGGCAGCACGTTCATTGCCGAGCGCTCCGTCGAGCCGAAGGTGCCCATCCCCTTCCCCCCGAGCTACCGAGACAAGTGGAAGCGCTGGTGATGTTCGACTACCGCTTCTTGGGTCCCGGAGCACCGACGCCGGCCCGTTCCTTCCATTTGCGGACCAGCCTCTCTGGGGCATCCATCATCGCCGCGAGGCGACTGTCCTGGTCGTCGCGCCGTCCAACGTGCTCGCGGCGCCACGAGGCCTGAACGGCCACCTGCATCTCGGCGGCCACGGCCTTCTTCAGCGAAGCGACAGTCGGTTCGGACTTCCCGTGACGAGCTTTGAAGACGCGGGGGAAGACCTTCCTCTCGATGGCTTCCGACATGTCCATCGCGGTGTCGCCTTCAGGAATCGAGACCGCAAGGGGAGCGCCCTCAAAGAGCCCCTCGACATCGTCGACCTTCACGTCCGAGTCTCCCTTGGGGCCGCGGCTCTCAACGAGGCTCGCCTTGGCCGGAAGAGCGAACTCAAGGAACAGCGGGCCGCGGTAGACGCTCCACGTACAGCCCTCGGAGTTGGCGACCTCATCGAGGAGGTCGACGAGCTCGTCCTCCGACTGCGCCTTCACCAATGCCGCCGTCAGGCCTGGCCACCGAACGAGATAAAGAGGCATCGAACCCGCGTAACACGAGGCTTCGGCCTTGGCAGCGCGAGAGCCAGCGTCACGCCTTGCGGGTGAGCCGCGCGCGAATCATCTCGTCGACGAGGGCTGCGGAGAGTTCGTCGTCGGTCACCCCGCTCACCTTGAGCTCGACCTCCTCGAACTTCTTCGCGTTGGCCACCACCCACTCGATGTACTGCGCGAGGTTGAGGTGCTCGACGCCGAAAGCGATGTCCTTCATCGCCCGCACAATCTGAACCGGCGTGCCCACGAATTCCCGGTCGTCCCGCATGATGATCTTCATGACTTCGCTCCTCGGCGCGTGCGCCAATCGCCCGAGCTGATGGTGGGTCGACCTGCGACCTGCTCGGGCGAGAGGACGTAGGTTTCAACGTGGCTGCCGTCGTCGAGGGCGATGCGCTGCCGCTTGTAGAAGCGCGGGTGCCCCTCGAGTTGGTCGAGCCGCGCCAGCGTCGGCCGGTCGACCTCGTACACCTCGCCCACCACCGCCCCTGCTCCGCCCTCCACGAGCGCCGGAAAGGGCCCCAGGTCGACGAGCGAGAACACGGGCGGCGTCTCGGCCGCCCCGATGAAGGAGGCGGCCTCGAGGAGCCGGTGGTTTGGCTCGCCCGCCAGCAGGGTCCCGTAGACGAACACGCGCGTCACGATGCGCCTCCGATGGCCGCGACGAGCCGCTCGAGTTCGAAGCCCCGCCGCGCGTATTCCCGCGCGAGCACCGCGAAGTACTTCGGCTGCGGAGTCCAAGCCTCGAAGGTCTCCTCGGGTTGCAGGTACACGTGCGCCAGGCGCCGGGCATCCTTCGTCACCACGAAGCGCGTCTCGCGCACATAGGCATGCGGGTGGCCCTCGGCGCGGTCGAGTCGGTCGAGGTCGTCAGCAGGCAGCCGGTACAGCACCCCCTCGACGCGCTCGCCGGTCGCGCGGCGCACGCTGGCGACCGCCCCGCTCCACTTGTGGCTGAAGCCACCGAAGGTCAGCGCGTGGTTCGGCAGCGTCGCGTGCCCCATCGTCTTGGCGCCCGGGCAGCGGCCCAGCATCTGACCCTCGTCGAGGTTCGAGCCGTAGGCGAAGTAGAGGACCGCCTTCATTGAAGCTCCTTGCGCAGGCGCAGCATCAGCGAGAGGGCGTCGAGGCCACGGCGTGCCTCCTCGTCGGTGGCGTGAAGCAGTTCAAGGAAGACGCGCCCGCGATTCTCAGCGAGGGACGCCGCATCGAGCTGAACAATCCAGCCCTCGCTGGGGGCGGAGGCCGATTCGGCGAAGGCAGCCAAGAGATGAAGCATCCCTCGAGCCATTCTATGGCTCGTCCCCTTCGCGAAACGAACTTCGACTTCGGGCTCCGGGTTTCCGAGGCTGCTGCGCCCGATTCTTGCTCGGTAGGTGGGCATGGTCAGGTCCTTCACGCCGCCACCGGCGTGGCGGGCGGGGTTTCGTTGTTGGTGGTCTCGGGCGCCTGCGCCGCAGGCCGGTCTCGACGCTCGCCCTTCCATGCGGCGCTGCCCGCGAGGCGCTTGGTGAGGTGCAGGCGCGCCGTCTTGAACTCGTAGCCGATCAGCCCGAGGCCGAGCAGGAAAACTCTGAAGTCGTACTTTGCCGTGGCGATGTTGAACTCGCGGCGCTTGCTCGACGCCGCCTTTGAGGTGAGCGCCTTCGCCGCCATCGCGAGCACCAGCTGCAGGTAGGCCTTCACCTCTCCGGCGTGGAGCGTGCCGTTGAAGTAGCGGAATTCCACAGTCCCGCGAAAAAACAGCGAGTTCAGGTTCAAGCCCGCGTACCTCGACGAGTGGTAGCGCTGAGGGCTCGGGTTGCTGTGGCCGTACCAGGCCTCGCTCAACTCGCGCATCGTGCGCGGGCGCCGCGCTTCCAACCGCTCGATGAAGGCCGGGTCGATCGGCCGGCAGTACCGCGCAAGCCGCGTCTCGCTGACCCCGAGGGCGTGCTCGAGGAGCCGCTCCTGCTTGTGGACGTTCTTCACGAGGTTGGTGGTGCTCTTCGCGTCGAAGCGCGCGCCATCGACGTGAATGTGAATTCCGGTTGAGTGGTCGGCGCGGGCGCCCGCGGTGCGCACCGCGCGGATGATGTTCTGCAGCGCGTCGAGGTCGGCGTAGGTGAG
>JBBRUE010000435.1:0-6251 GCA_038248085.1 Myxococcales bacterium
CGGGCGGAACTGCGTGACGCCGGGTCCGAGCGCGTGCACCGCGCCGGCGACGTCGAAGCCGAGCATGCGGGGGAAGCGGTCGCCGGTGATGCGCCTGAACTTGCCCTTGCGCACCAGCGAGTCCTTCGGGTTCAACGCCGCGGCGCGCACACTGACCAGCACCTCCCCCGGGCCGGGCTGAGGCGAGGGCAGCAGCCTCGACTCGAGCACCTCGGGAGGCCCGTACCGGTCATAGACGATGGCGCGCATGGCGCGGCTCGTAGCGCAGATGAAGCGCTCGGAGGCGACGAAGGCGAGGCCAGGGGCTCTTCACGCGCTGTGCGTCTGCAGTCTGACCACAGTCCTCCGTGTCGTGAACAGAAGCGGACTACGGGTGCGGATTGCGGAGGCCTTGCAGATCCGCGCGCGCTCGCTCGTGATGGTGGACGCGCAGCGCGACTGGCCGCGAACCAGGGCGCACGCAGATGACGTCGTCATTCAGGCGCCGCGTGCGAACGATTACCGTGGAGGGGTCGAGGGTTCGTGGTGGCCGGGACTTGTTCCCGATGGCGACCCAGAGCGCGACTGGTTCCCGGTCCAATTCTCCGAGCAGCCACAGCGCGGAGGGACCCCAGAACACGGCGTGAGGGAAGCCGTTGCGCCACTCAAAGAACGGCATCCAGTTTGGGGAGATGCCCTCGCGCTTCAGGTCCCTGACGCGGAACAGTCCGCCGCGAGCAAGTGCGTGGACCACGTTCGTCGCTTCGCCCATTCCCATCTCGCCCTCGCCCGTTCGGTTCGACTCCGGAGCAGCGTAAGCAGGGGGACTGACATCGGCCTTCGGATGACCGACATTTGTCCATAGCTCCCCCCAGCCGAGCATCCTTGCTCGAAGCGAGGATGCTCAGCTGGGGGAGGTCCGGACCCCGCGACGCGAGCAGCTATGGACAAATGTCGGTCACCCCAGCTGCCACCAGCGCCGCGACATTCGATCACCCACCGCGACTGGCTCAGATGAAGAGCTCGTAGGCGACGAAGGCGAGGGCCGCCAACACCAGCACCACGAACACCGCGACGCCGAGGGGAGGGAGCGGCTCCCGCGGCGTGACGGCGTCGACGGGCGCGGAGGGCTCGCGGCGAACGACGAGCTGGGTCTGCCGGCACATCGCACAGCGGGTGGTGAGCTGCACCAGCGACTCGCCCGCGGGCACGTTCTTGAACTGGCGCGCGATGAGCACCTCGACGGGCTCGAGCACGAGGTCGAAGCCGCACGCCTCACACTTCGCGGACCACTGCTCGAGGTTCTTCGCCATCGCCGGCGAGAGCCACAGCGGCCCCTTCGCGCCCGGCACCCCGCGGACCATCACCCGGGTGCCCTGCGTGAGCGCCGCGTCATGGTGCGCGGTGTTGAGGAGCACGCCTCCCCACGCCTGATGCGCGGGGACCTCGCGATCGAGGCGAACCCACATGCGCTCGACCTGCCCCGTGCCCGCGAGAAAGAAGAGCGCCGAGACGTCGTCGGGGCAGTCGGCGTGAAAGTGCTCCGCCAGCAACGGGTCCTTCGTCCACGGGCCAGGCGGGCCCGGGCGGAAGAAGGCGAGCCACTCCGGTTCGGCCGGGAGCGTGAGCCGCTCGGCCAGCTCCACGGGGAGCGGGCGCGGCTGGAGCCCCGGCCCCAGGCGCACGGTGAGGGTCGGCCGGGTGGCGGCGTCGCGCACGTCCTCGCTCGTCGGCTCGACGTCGCGGAGAAGCGCGCCCTTGGCCGACGGACCCGCCTGCGGATCGACGTAGGAGAAGACCAACGCCTGGTGGTCCTGCACCCGAATGAGGCCCCAGCTCATGCGCTGGGAACTACCTCAGGAACCGGGTCGCTGCAGCCGCTTCAGCGCTTGATGGTGGCGAACGCGGTGGTCACCACCGGCACGCGCGAGAGCTTCACGTCGAACAGCCGATCGGCGACCTCCACGAGCGCCTCCGAGTACATGACGTTCTTGCGCAGCCGCGTCGGAATGGCCTCGGTGCCGAGGTGGGCCCCGGCGACGGCGGCGCAGATGCCGGCGGTCACGTCGACCTCGCCGCCGGCCTTGAGCACCAGCTGCATCGCCGCGCGGAAGTCCGTCGGGCACTTGAGGAAGCAGAACAGCCCGGTCAGCAGCACCGGCGTCACGTGCGCGGGCACCCCGAGCTCGAAGTCGTAGTGCGAGGGCGTCACCCCGACGCGCCGCAGCGCCACCATCGCCTTGTCGGTGTCCCAGGCGAGCGCCCGGGGCAGGTAGAACAGCTCGTCGGCGAGCGCCCGGCTGTGCGGCGCGGCGGCCTGGCTGACCTGCTCGCAGAACTCTTCGGCCGACATCGCCTCGCCCGAGAGGCCCAGCTGCACCGCGCGCGCGAAGGCCGAGACCCCGGCGGCGCACAGCGGGTCCTTGTGGGTCATCACCGTCAACACCTGCGCGTCGTGCGCCAGGCGGGTGGGCATCGGCTCGCTCGACAACCCGACCACCACGCCGCGCGAGAGGCTCGAGGGGTCGACCACGCCCATCGGGGCGCCGGCGCTCATCCACGGGGTGCCAGCGAGCAGCGCCTCCGCGGCCTGGGTGGCGGACGGCGGGGGCTGGAGCACGGTGCCCTCCTGCCAGAGCCACGAGAGGTGCTGAGCAGCGGTGCGGCCGTCGATGCGCTTCTCACGCACCACCGCGTCGGCCACGGCCATCATCATCTGCGTGTCGTCGGAGAACTGGCCGCGGGGGAACCCACCGCGCGGGCGCGAGGCGAAGTCGTCACCGGTCGGCTGAACGCGCATCAGCGCGCTGGCCGGCATGCCCCGCAAAGGGAACCCCAGCGCATCGCCGATGGCAAAGCCGAGCACGGATGCGCGGAACCTGTCCTGGAGCACGGCGATGTGAAGCGGCATGGACGGAGCGCCGGGAAGATACGCCGTCCTCCCCGACGTGAGCCATGTGGTTGTTCGTCGCCCGGTCGACATGGTCACTTCACGCCTTGTGGTACGGCTCGCCGCGGAGAATCGAAAACGCCCGGTAGACCTGCTCGACCAGCATCAGCCGGGCGAGGCGATGGGGCAGGGTCATCGCCGACAGCGAGAGCACCAGCCCCGCCTTCGCGCGCACCACCTCCGACAGCCCCTCGTCGCCGCCGATGACGAAGGCGACGTCGCGGCCCCCGTCCTGCTGACGGCCGAGCCACCTGGCGAAGTCGATCGACGAGAGCGCCTTGCCCCGCTCATCGAGCGCGACGAGGGTGTCTTTGGGACCCAGCTTCTTGAGCAGGGCCTCGCCCTCTTCCTCTTTGGCCTGCGCGCCGGAACGCTTCGACTCGGGCAGCTCGAGCACCGCTACCTTCGCGGTGTGGCCCAGCCGCTTCACGTATTCGTCGACGCCGGGCGAAAAGAGCCCCGACCGGTCCTTGCCGACCGAGAGAAAGGTGAGCCTCATGGGACGACCTGGACTGCCGAGTTACTTCGTGACGCGGGGGGCGTCTTTCCAGAGCCCCTCGAGGTCCATCAGGTCGCGGCGGTCGGGCGTGAAGAAGTGCGCGACGACGCCTTCGTCGTAGGTGACGCACACCCAGTCGGGCGACGCCTCGACGGACGACGGGCGCTTGCCCTGCTCCTTGAGGAGATCATCGACGGCCTCGGTGATGGCGGACAGCTGGCGGTCAGACTCGCCGGTGGCCAGCACCACGTAGTCGTAGCCGACGGCCGCAGAGCTGGCGCGGGTGTCGATGATCATCATGCCTTCCGCCTTCTTGTCAGCGGCGATGGCGACGATGGAGCGGGCGAGCGCGAGCGCCTCGGGCGCCTCGAGGACCGGACCCTTGACGGCCTTGGAGACCTTCTTGGGGGCGACCTTTCGCTTCGGCGCGGGGCGCTTCGACTTGCGAACGACCCGAGCGCCGCCCTTCTTGGCGCCAGCGGACCCCTTCTTCGCGAAGGAGGACGCCTTCTTCGGCCCGCCCTTCTTCGCACCGGACTTCGCGCCCGACTTCTTCGGGGCGGCGCGGCTCGCGGGCTTCGTCGTCTTCTTCGGAGCCGGCTTCTTCTTCGCGGGGGTCTTCTTCTTCGCTGCCATGCCTCGGCGCTTAGCCCAAAGCCTCAGCGCGGTGGCGACGAATCGGATGATCAGCGGGCGGCGAACGGCGCTATGGGGAGGTCATGATCTGGCTGGGTCTGGCCATCATCGTGGTGGTGGCGCTCGTCTTCGGGATGAGGAGCGCGACCAGGGGTGCCGGCGCGGCGCTGCCCTTCCGTCCGGGCTCGCGGGCCTTCGAGGCCGCCCTCTCGCTGGCGTCACTCGAGACCGCCATCGAGGAGCGCAAGCAGTCGCACGAGCGGGAACCCGACCCGAAGCGGAAAGACCGCCTCGCCCGGGAGCTGGTGTACCTCGAGATGCAGGTGCCCAGGCTGCAGGGCATCGTCGACTCCGGCGACGGGTCGGCGGGCCACGGGTTCGTCGGCTTCGACAACCTGCCGGACGACCCGGCGTAGGCCTGGGCCCCTGGGGACACCTGCAGCGGGTCAGCGCGTCTGCCCGGCACCCTCGACGACGTACTTCTGGGCGGTCAGCTCCTTGAGGCCCATGGGACCGAACGCGTGGAGCCGGCTGGTCGAGATGCCGACCTCCGCGCCGAGGCCCAGCTCGCCGCCATCGTTGAAGCGGGTGGAGGCGTTCACCATCACCGCCGACGCGGTCACCTCGCGGGTGAAGCGGCTGGCGAGGGCGGCGTCGCGGGTGACGATGGCCTCGGTGTGCTCGCTGCCGTACTGGGCGATGTGCGCGAGGGCCGCGTCGAAGCCGTCGACCACCTTGACCGCGAGGATGAGGTCGAGGAACTCGCGGCCGTAGTCGTCGGCCTTCGCGGGCGTCACCGGCACCCCGGCCAGCTGCTGGGTCAGCGCATCACCGCGCAGCTCGACGCCCTGGTCCTTCAGCGCCTTCGCGGCCCGCGGGAGGAACTGCGAAGCGATCGCCGCGTCGACGAGCAGGCACTCCGCCGCGTTGCACACCCCCGGGCGCGAGGTCTTGGCGTTGACGATGATCTGCACCGCCATGGCGAGGTCGGCGGTGCGCTCCACGAAGACGTGGCACACGCCCTGGTAGTGCTTCACCACCGGAACGCGCGCGTGCTCCACCACGAAGCGGATGAGCCCCTCGCCGCCGCGGGGAATACAGAGGTCGATGAGGCCATCGAGCTTGAGCAGCTCGAGCATCGACTCGCGGTCGGTGGTGGGCACCAGCTGAATGGAGGCCGCCGGCAACCCGGCCTCGGCGAGCCCGACCTGCAGCGCGCGCGCGATGGCCTGGCTGCTGCGGAACGCCTCCGAGCCGCCGCGGAGGATCGCCGCGTTCCCGCTCTTGAGGCACAGCGCCGCGGCGTCGCTGGTCACGTTGGGCCGCGACTCGTAGATCATCAGCACCACCCCCAGCGGGAGGCGCTCCTTGCGCACCTGGAGCCCGTTGGGCCGGGTCCACCGCTCGGTCACTTCGCCGACCGGGTCGGGGAGCGCGGCGACCGACTCCACCGCGGCGGCCATCGCCTCGACCCGCGCGGCGTCGAGCAGCAGGCGATCGAGGAAGGCGTCGTTCTTCCCACTGGCGCGGGCATCGGCGAGGTCGAGCGCGTTCTGCGCGCGAATGTCGGCGCTCGCGTTTCTCAGCGCGTGGGCCATCGCGGCGAGGGCGCGGTTCTTCTGCGCGGTGGAGGCGGCCACCAGCGTGCGGGCCGCCCCGCGCGACGCCAGGGCCAGCGCCTTCATGCTCACGGCACCACCTCGTACTTCGTGCCGACCCGGCGCAGGCCCTTCGGCGCGGCCGGCGCGTCGAACACCCGCTCCAGCGCACCGCTCTTCACCTGGGCCTTGAACACCTGGGCGCCGCCGCAGCAGCTCGCGGTGAACTCGAAGGCGCTCGCGTCGCGCCAGACGAGGTCGGAGTGCACCAGCGACTCCTTCGTGTCGCCGAGGGCCTGCACAGCGAGCGGCTTGACCCGGCCCTCGAGGTAGCCGCGGAGGTCGGCGAGCTTCACCACGTGGTACGGACCGTAGTGGTCGACCTGCAGGGCCACCGCCGAGCAGTCGGGCGCGAAGATGTCGAAACGCCAGTCGTTGAAGAAGACCTGGCCCGTCGGCGCGAAGCCTTTGCTGGTGCCGTCGGCGAACTTGAACGACAGCGACTCGACCCCGAAGGACTTCGGCGCCGGCTGGGCGAGGTCCTTGAGCGCGTCGGCGCTGCCGCTCCACACGGCGGTGACCGGGCCAC
>JBBRUE010000436.1:0-6244 GCA_038248085.1 Myxococcales bacterium
CCAAGCAGGGCCTTGATCGCGCCGCTGGTCTGACTTCGCGCGCGCAGCTCGAGCACCTGGCCCAGGAGCACCAGCACGGTGATCATCGTCGCCGCCTCGAAGTAGAGGTCTGGCGGCGTGGGGAAGATCCCCGGCGCAATCGCGGCCACGAGGCTGAAGCCCCACGACACCCCGATGCCCAGAGAGATGAGGGTGAACATGTTGAGGTGTCGGTTCACGATCGAGCGCCACCCGCGCTGGAAGAGCGGCCAGCCGCCCCACAGCACCGTCGGCGTCGAGAGCAGCACCTGCAGCCACACCGCGAGGCGCGGGTCGACCCAGTGCTGCACTGGCTGCCCGGGGATCATCTCCGACATCGTCCACGCGAAGATCGGCACGGTGAGCGCGAGGCTGACCTGAAAGCGTCGCGTCATGTCCTTCAGTTCCGGGTTCCGATCGTCGAGCGAGACGGTCTTCGGCTCGAGGTCCATGCCGCAGATCGGGCAGCTCCCCGGGCCGGGGCGAATGACCTCGGGGTGCATCGGGCAGGTGTACTCGCTGCCCGGCGCGACCTTGCGCTTCGAAGCGAGCTTCGCGGGCCCGACGTATGCCACGGGGGCCGCGATGAACTTGTCGCGGCACTTCGGGTTGCAGAACCAGTAGTCCTTTCCTGCGTGCGAGGCCGTACCTCCGCGGGCCTGACCGGGGACGACGTCCATCCCGCACACGGGATCCTTCGCGGTCAGTGAGCTGATCGGCGGCGTGGCGACGGGCTCGGTGTGTGTCTGCATGCAGACCTGACATGCAGTTGGGGTGCCGGACCCGGGATGTCACGCTTCACAGTCACCGGGCCTACCGAAGGATATGCGCGCGATCACGCTTCCTCTCGTCGGCCTTCTCTTCTCCGTTGGATGTGGTCCTTCATCGCTCGATGACGCGAAGCAGGTGAGCGCGACCTCGCAGCAACTCCAGGCGCTGGTGACGACGCACACCGAGTCGACCGCGGCCTCGACGCCCGCGACCTGCGCCGCGGAAATGTCGAGCTACGGTGCCGCCACCTCAAAGCTGATGGGGACGCTCGGGGGCATGTGCCCCGGTCTCGACAGCTGCATGATGGGCATGGGCCGCCGCGATCAGGCCGACATGATGGGTGGCGTCCGCGACCTCCGTGCAGAAATTGCGGCACATGTCGCTTCGGGCTGCAGAGCCGCGAATCTCGGGGACGAAATGGCCCGCCACCGGGCGGCGATGACGGTTCACTGCCAGCACCTCGTGACGCGGGCGGATGGAATGAGCGGCGCGCGCACCGGCGGAATGATGGGCTGTCGTTAAATCCGCGGCCCCTTGTCACGGCGGCCCACGCCAGCGCCTACCTGTGCACCGCGGGAGGAAACCCGCGGACGAGGAGGTGTTCTCCATGAAGAAGAAGATCAAGGTTCGTCACTGCGGCCTCTGAGTCGCTGAGTCGTTTTGGCCGGTGGCCGGGAATCCGGTCGCCGGCTTTCTTGTGCCTGCGCGTGGGGAACCAATGCAGATCGACGTCGCTGTCGTGGGGAGTGGTTTGTGCGGAACGTTGGCGGCGCGCTCGTTGGGCCGCGCGGGCTTGAACGTCACCGTGCTCGAGGCCGGGCCGAAGGTGAGCGATCTCCCGCCCGACGTGCGTGGCTTCCAGGCCGCCATCGCGCCGGTGCTGAAGGTCGTACCGCCCGAGTCGTGGCTCTTTCGCGGCCCGCGTGGCTACGAGTGGTACCGCGTTCGTGCGCAAGGCGGCCGGACGCTGCTGTGGGGTGGCTGGATGATGCGGCCCCCCGCCGACTACTTCGACGCGCGCACCCGAGACGACGCGCCCTGGCCCCGTCACCTCGAGCGGCTCACGCCGTGGCTGCGCGCCGCAGAGCAGGAGATGAACGTCAAAACCGGCCTGCGGAGCCAGCTGCACGCCTCGGTGAAACGCCTTGGGAACATGGTGACCAAGCACGAGAGCGTGCTGCCGAAAGGCCAGCGGATGATCACCGCGGCCGACCTCTCGCTGCCGGGCTCGTTCCTGGCTGCCGCGCCGGTGACGCGCCTCGAGTCCGTCCCGAAGGGCTGGCTCTTGCACCGCGGGGGAGGGGACCCGGTGCTCGCGCGCAAGGTGGTGCTCGCCGCCTCGCCGCTGGAGTCCGCCCGCATCCTCGAAGCGAGCCTCCCCCCGGGTGAAGCGCGCCGCCGGCTCCGCTACGCCGACCACCTCATCGCGGGGGCGATCGCGATCGCCAGGCGCGTCGATGTCTCCCCGCGCAAACCCGGCCACGTCGAGCCTTCGGGCGCGATCGTGCCGGGACCCCATGACAAGCACCGCTTCACGCTCGAGGTCCGCGGGCCGTCGCCGCTCGAGTCGCTCGACGCGGAAGACCTCGCGACGCTGGACTTCACCCCCGAGCAGGCGAAGTCGTTCTCGCTCTACGTGGTCTTCGCGATGGGCGAGACCGACCCGCATCTGCCTCGCCAGGTGGAGCTGCTCAGCGAGCTCGACGGACTTGGCCGCCGCGTTCCCCGGTTCGTGAAGCGCCCCCACACCGCGCGCGAGAAGCAGCTGGCGGTGCGCATGAACGCGGCGTGCCTCACCCTGGCTCGACGGCTCGCGGCCAGTCGCGCGCAGGCCTTCGTCGTCCACGACGCGCTCGACTACGGGTCGGGCGGCCATGAAGTGGGCTTCTCCGAAGATCGGCTGGACGCCACCGGTGAAGTGCTCGCGCTCCCCGGTGTGTTCGTCGCCGATGGCGGAGGCGTGCCCGCCGCGACCGATCGCCACCCCAGCCTGACGCTCGCCGCCAATGCCCTGCGCGTCGCCGCGGAGGCCGCGACCCGCTGACAGCCCTCCGTCTTGAACGGAGGGGGCTTCATTTTGATGGCCCGGGGTCACTCCGCCGGAGGGCCCAAACTCCCGCTGTTGCTGGCGCCCCGACGCGGCCCGGATGCTGCTGAGGGATGAGCGACATGCATC
This sequence comes from Myxococcales bacterium, assembly GCA_038248085.1. Classification (GTDB taxonomy): domain Bacteria; phylum Myxococcota; class Myxococcia; order Myxococcales; family Myxococcaceae; genus Archangium_A. Next base: position 2,966 of record JBBRUE010000436.1, read on the forward strand.
CATCCAACCGGGAGCAACACATGCAGACCTTCGGAGTCATCAAGCTGTCGATCGTGGGCGCGCTGGTCGTGCTCGCCGGGTGTGCCTCGACGACGAGCGCTGAGCGGGCCGAGAAGAAGGAGATGGCCGACACCTGCCCGATGCAGGCGCGGGGCACCAAGGTGAGCGCCATCGACGTCGAGGGGGGCGCGGCGATCGACTTCATCGCGGCCGACGCCGAGGGGGTCGCGGAGCTGCGTGATCGCACTTTGCGCATGGCGGGCTTGCACAACGATCACCACGAAGGCTCGATGAAGATGATGATCACCGCGACCGCCTCGGTTGCCGACCTCCCGGGTGGCGCCCGGTTCATCCTCCGGCCGGCCGACCTCGGGCAGCTCGACGCGCTCCGGGATCAGACCCGGAAGGGCGCCGAGCGCATGGCCAAGGGCGAATGCCCGATGATGTCGTCCCACCACGTGATCGTCGCGAACTGACCGACGCCCGGAAGGTCGGCCAGGGGCTGTCACGCCCTTCACCCGAGCGGCCTACTCGGGGTGATGACGACCGAGCAGACCGTGCTGTGGAGGGCCCGTCGCGCGTATGAATTCGCGCGGTTGCGGCGTGCCCTCCTCGCTGCGATCCCCGTCGTGGCCCTGCTCAGCCTGGTGACCCTGCTCGTGACCCGGCCTGTCCGGGCGACCGGCTTCGGCGCCGTGGTGCTGGTCGCCGGGGTGTGGAGCCTGTGGCGAGGCCTCGGGTTGCAGCACGCGTTCTCCGTCGGCGTGCTGTCCGGCATGGTGCCGGTGCTCTTCGTCACCAGCGCGATGCGGTTTCCCCATCACTGTGGAACGACCGCCTGCGTGTCGGTCTGCCTGTGGGCGGCCGCGGCGGGTGGCCTCGTCGGGGGGGGCCTGGTAGCGGCCTGGCGTCACCGCGCGCGGCCTGCTGGGTTTCACGTCGCGCTCGCGTCGGCGGTCGGCGTGCTGACCGGGGCGATGGCGTGCGCGTGCATCGGCTGGCCGGGCGTCGGCGTGTTGGGGCTCACCGGTGGACTCTCGGTCGGGTTCGGCGCGTTGTTTCTGAAAGGGAGGACGTCGTGAACGCTCGCGCGCTCCTTCTGCTGTTGCCGCTCGTCGCGATGGTCGCCCGCGCGCAGGAACAGGACGACGTGCTGACGGCGCTCGTGAGCGAGGCCCTCGACGCGCGTCCCGAGCTGGCCCAGGCGCGCGCGGGGGTGAAGGCCGCCCGGGAACGCATTCCGCAGGCGCAGGCGTGGCCCGATCCGATGCTCCAGGTCGGCGTGCAGAACGACGGCTTCACGAAGTGGCAGATCGGCTCGATGGGGACGAGCTGGGTCTCCTTCATGGCTACCCAGACGATCCCGTTCCCCGGCAAGTCGGCGCTGCGTGGCGACGTGGCGGCGAGCGACGCAAAGCTGCGCGAAGTGGCCGTCGAGCGGGTGCGCCTCTCGACCATCGCCGAGGTCCGGCGGGCCTACCTCGGGCTCCAGTGGGCGCGCGATCGCCAGGCCCTGCTGGCGCAGCTCCGCGAGCTGTGGGCCACCACCAGCGGCGTCGCCCAGTCGCGCTACGAGACGGCCGAGGGCTCCCAGGCGGATCTGCTCCGTGCGCGCCTCGAGCAGACCCGGCTCACGCAGCGGGCGCGGCTGCTCGAGCTCCAGGAGCTGCTGCAGCTCCAGGCCCTCAACCGCCTGCGCGCGAAGCCCCTGGACACCCCGGTGCAGACCGGCCGCCGCTTGACCGAGCTGCCCTTCCCCGCGGCGATGGAAGACGTGGTGGACAGCCCGGAGCTCCAGGCGGCGCACGACGGAGTCGAGCGGGCGGGCCGGGCGCGGACCCTCAGTGAGCGCCTCGCGCTGCCCGACCTGACCGTCGGCGCCGGCGTCATGGTGCGCGGTCCCCTCGAGCCGATGTGGGCTGTCACCCTGGGGCTGCCGGTGCCGATCTTCGCCGGCTCGAAGCAGGGCCGCGGCGTCGCCGAGGCCAACGCGAGCAGCGAGGGGGCGGCCGCGGGGGTGGTCGCCGTCACCCAGTCGCTGCAGCTGCGCACCTCGCAACGCCAGGAGTCGCTGCGCGCGCTCGGCGAGGTCTGGCGCGCGTACCAGGGCGGGCTGTTGCGCCAGGCGCAGGAAGCGGCCGACAGCGCGCTCGTGCAGTACCGGGTGGGCAAGGGTTCCTTCGTCGCCGTGCTCGAGGCGAACGCGAGCTTCATCCAGGACAGTGAGTCGTCGCTGCAGGTCCTCGCCGAGGCCTGGCAGCTGGTGATCGCCCAGGACGAACGCGCGCTCTCGGAGCCGCAGGTCGCTCCGCTCTCCACTTCCGCCCCGTCGGGCGCGCCCTCTTCGCAGGGGATGTAGTCATGAAGCCGATCGTTCGCCGACTCGGGTTCGCCCTCACGCTGGTCGCCATCGCGCTCGTCGCGGGCGCGATCGGCGTGCAGGTGGGCCGCTCGCACCCGTCACCCACCGTCGAAGTCGCCGCCCAGCCCACCGAACAATTCGTCTGCCCGATGCACCCGGCCGTCGTGCAGGACCACCCCGGCACCTGCCCCATCTGCGGCATGAAGCTGGTCAAGCAGGCGCCCGCCGAGGTCACCCGCACGCCGCTCTTCTACCGATCGCCGATGGACTCGCGACAGACCTCGCCGGTGCCCACGAAGGACTCGATGGGCATGGACTTCATCCCCGTCTACGAGACCGACGCCGTCACCAGCGAAGTGAGCGGCCTGGCGGTGGTGGATCTCGAGCCCGCGCGGCAGCAGTTGATCGGCCTGCGCACCTCCACCGTCGATCGCGGCATCGTCTCGCGCGAGCTGCGCACCGTGGCGCGCGTCACCGTGGCCGAGCCCCAGGTGCGCCGCATCACGCTCAAGGTCTCGGGCTTCGTCGAGCGCAGCTTCGTGGACTTCGTGGGCAAGCCGGTGCGCAAGGGCCAGCCGCTGTTCTCGCTCTACAGCCCGGAGTTGGTCGCCGCCGAGAACGAGCTGCTGCTGGCCCTCAAGTCCCGCCGCGGTGACGACGACGCGTTGCTGATCGCTTCCCGACGCAAGCTCGAACTCTGGGACGTGCCCGCCAGCGAAATCGAACGCGTCGAGCGCGAGGGCACGGTGGGCCGCGCGGTGACCTTCGTGTCCCCGGTGTCTGGCGTCGTGACCCGCAAAGACGTGCTCGAGGGCGCGCGCGTCGAGATGGGCGTGATGACCTACGAGGTCGCCGACCTCTCGACGGTGTGGGTGACCGCCGACGTGTACGAGACCGAGCTGCGCTTCGTCGCCGCC
>JBBRUE010000437.1:0-6242 GCA_038248085.1 Myxococcales bacterium
CAGACGTCGGGCGCGAGCGCGTCCATGCCCAGCAGGAAATCGGGCGTCGCGGCGCGCGCTTCCACGAAGTGCGTCACGAAGTTCACGCCACCGAAGAGCCCGATGTTCTTCTCGAACTGGTCGACGCCGCCCCGGGTCCAGGTGTCGCTGAAGACCGACTTCACCTTCGCCTTGAGCTGCGTGTAGTTGAGGAACGGGTTGTCGTACGAGTTGATGGGCGTGCCGGAATACGGGAGCAACAGCTCGGGCGGGAACTGCTCGTCGGCGGCGGCGCCTCCGTTGGCCTCGAACGCGCGCACCATGCACCCCACCTTGCCCAGCGACTGCACCGTCGCGTCGGGCCACGCAGGCGTGCCCAGCGGCATGCGCACGCGATCGTCGGGGTTGGTGACACGCGCCAGCAGGCTGCCGGGCTCGTCACGGAAGAAGCCCGCACCGCGCGCCTGGTAGAAGGTCTCTGCGGCGTCGGCGGTCACCGTGAAGCGCCGCATCGCCGTCGGTCCGTGGCACGACGCGCACTGGCCCTCGCCGGCGGTCATCGAGGGGAACACCTCGCTCGAGAAGACCGCGATCGCGTCTTCGAGACGCGCGTCCGGGTACTGGGCGACGTCGCAGGTCACCGCGGGGGGCACGTAGGCCGTGCCACCGCCCGACCCACCTCCACCACTCCCGCCACTGCCCTCGCCATTCCCCAGCGGGCCAATGACGCCTTCACAGCCCGCGGCCAGCACTGCCGTCGCCAGCAGCCACGCGCGCATATTGTGCATCCGCCAGGTCATGGGGGGCATAAGCGCGAGAGTGTCGGTGCGTTTCGATCAGGAGGTCAACGGTGCGCCTTGGTGCGCACAGGTACGACCCCGCCCTCCAGCACTTTCCGGGTGACGAAGGCGAGCGAGGTGAGGCGACGCAGCGCCCGTCCATTCCCAACGGGGAGCACCGCGCCGTACGACTCGGCGAGTGACTCGACGCTGCCCGGCGCGAAGTCGCGGAGCCGGGCCACGACGCCGCGCAGGTTGATGAACTCCGCGGGCGCGACGCCTTCACGGGCGAGGAGATCCTGGCAGTAGTCACCCCAGCCCAGTTGCAGATCGCCTGGCCGGAGGAAGGCCTGCCACGCGTCGACCACCTCGGAACGAACCTCGGCGGCGAGGATCGTCTCGGCGCTCAGGTCGAGGTGCAGCGGCACGCGCGGACCCAGCGGGCGCTTGGGCTTGAGCAGGCGGACGAAGCGCTCGCCGGTAGAGACGCGCTCGGCGACGAGCTGCACCAGCTCCGGGTCGTCGGGCATCGGTCGATCGGGATCACACATCGGCCACGCGTTGGCCTCGCCGAAGACGACCACCAGCTCGCGATCGCGCAGCGCCGCGGTGGGGTCGAAGCGCACCGTGTTCCGCTTCTTCCGGTTCTTGTGGCGCGTGCCGGTGGTGGGGTTCGCGGCGATGTAGCCGAGCTGCTTCTCGACCATCGCGTCGAAGGCGGTGAGGATCGGCGTGAAGCGCCCGGGCGTCTTCTCGAGCCGCTCGAGCACGAAGGCGGTGGCCTCGATGGTGGAGAGGCAGTGCTCCTCGGGCTCCTTGCGGATGCGGTAGTTGCCGGGCTGATCGGGGAAGAACTTCAGGCGCGGTAACTTCGAGAGCAGCGGGCACTTCTCGACGACCTTCTTCGCGTTCGACCAGGTGCCGTCGACCACCACCAGGGTCGCGGGCGGGTGCGTGAGATCGTCGACGTCGGTCGCCGACTCGCTGGGGAAGAGCACCGCGACGCCCGGCTTCGCGCAGAGCGCCTCGAGCGCCGGCACGCCCACCGCGGTCAACCCGACGTGCAGCTCGGAGTTGGGCAGTGAGAGGTGCGCCATGCGGCAGGTGCTGATCGGCACCTTGGCCTCGCGCGGGTGCTGAATGAAGACCACGTGGGTCTGGCTGGGCACCTGGGTGACGGCGTCGCACCAGCAGACCGATCGCGGCCGGCGGCAACGAAGGCAGACTTCCCGGTGCTCGGCGGCGACGACTTCCATCTGAAGGACCCTGTGCCCGGTCCTCACCCTGACCGCAAGCGGCTACGGTGCGCGCCGTGAACCTGCTGCTGCTGCAACCCGGAGAGGTCGACGAGACAGGCATCGCGCGGTTGACCGGCCGCCGCCTCGAGCACGCCCGCGAGGTGCTGCGCGTGCAGCACGGCCAGGCGCTGCGGGTCGGCGTATTGGGCGGGTTGATGGGCGTGGGCGAGGTGATCTCGAGCGACGGTGAAGCGCTGGTGCTCAAGGTGAGCGTCACCCTGCCCCCTCCGCCGCGCGCGGGCGTGTCGCTGGTGCTCGCGGTGCCCCGGCCCAAGCAGCTCAAGCGCGTCATCCCCGCGGTGGCCTCGCTGGGCGTCGATCGCGTGGTGCTGGTCAACGCGGCGCGGGTCGAGAAGAGCTACTTCGACTCGAAGGTCCTCGCGGCGGAGTTCCTCGACGGGCTGATCGAGCTCGGCCTCGAGCAGGCCTGCGACACGGTGCGGCCGACGCTGGAGATCCGCGAGCGGCTCAAGCCCTTCATCGAAGACGAGCTCTCCACCTGGGCCCCGGCCGGCGCGGTGCGGCTCATTCCCCACCCGCATACGAGCACCCCGCTCCGACCCGTGCCGATGAGCACCCACGTGGTGCTGGCGATCGGGCCGGACGGTGGCTGGGTGCCCTTCGAGATCGAGCTGTTCTCGAAGAACGGGTTCCAACCGGTGTCGCTGGGTCCTCGTGTTCTGAGGGGCGAAGTCGCCGTTCCGGCAGTGCTCGGGGCCGTGCGCGCGGGCGGCTGACGCGGTATCAACACGCCTGCCATGACGTTCCTCAAAGAGCCGAAGAAGCAGGACACGGTCAACCCGCCCGCCCTCCTCGCGTTCATGATGAAGGACTGGAAGCCCCAGTCCGGCGCGCTCCCGAAGGCCCACCGCCACGCCAAGGCGTTCCGCGCGCGACGCGAGGCGCTCTCGAAGACCTTCCCGGGTGACGTGCTGGTCATCCCCACCGGGCATGAGCAGGTGCGGGCCAACGACACGCACTTCCGTTTCCGCGCGGGCAGCGACTTCTTCTGGCTCACCGGCAACCTCGAGCCCGACTGCGTGCTGGTGATGGTGCCCGCGAAGAAGGGCGGCCACGACGCACACCTCTTCGTCGAGCCGAACCCCGGCCGCACCACCGAGACCTTCTTCACCGATCGCAAGAAGGGCGAGCTGTGGGTCGGCCCGCGCTTCGGCGTGGTGCAGAGCTGCGCGCACTTCGAGGTGGAGTTCGCGCACGGACTCCCCGAGCTCCCGAAGTTCCTCGAGAAGTACCCGCTCTCGCGCGTGCTGCGGGGGCTGTCACCCTCGGTCGACGCGCTCCGGAGCCCCGCGCACGAGCGCCCCGCCGACAAGGAACTGGCCGTCGCACTGGGTGAACTCCGGCTGATCAAGGACCCGCTGGAGATCGCCGAGCTCAAGAAGGTCGTCGACTCGACCAGGCGCGGCTTCGAAGACGTGATCCGCGCGCTGGGCACCGCGAAGAGCGAGCGCGAGGTCGAGGGGCTGTTCGGGCTCCGCGCGCGGCTCGAGGGCAACGACGTCGGCTACGGCACCATCGCGGCGTCGGGCGCGCACGCGTGCATCCTCCACTGGACGAACAACGACGGCGCGCTGAAGAAGAAGGACCTGCTGCTGCTCGACGCCGGCGTGGAAGGCCTCGCGCTGTACACGGCCGACATCACGCGCACCCTGCCGATCGGTGGGAAGTTCTCGAAGGAACAACGCGAGATCTACGAGCTGGTCTGGGCCGCGCAGCAGGCGGCCTTCGAGGCGGTGAAGCCCGAGAACGACTTCATGGAGCCCAACCGCCGCGCGATGCGGGTGCTCGCCGAGGGCCTGGCGAAGCTGGGCATCTTGAAGATGACGCCCGACGAGGCGCTCGCCGACACCAACCAGTTCTACAAGCGCTACTCGCTCCACAACGTCAGCCACATGCTCGGGCTCGACGTGCACGACTGCGCGAAGGCCCGCCAGGAGGTCTACCGCTACGGCCCCCTCAAGGCCGGCATGGTGCTGACCGTCGAGCCGGGCCTCTACTTCCAGGCAGACGATCTCACCGTCCCCAGGAAGTACCGCGGCATCGGCGTGCGCATCGAAGACGACCTGCTCGTCACCCCGAAGGGCTACCAGAACCTCTCGAAGGCCATCCCGTCCGAGGCGGGCGCCGTCGAGAAGTGGATGAAGTCAGTCCGTCTCAGCGTCGGTCGCCGGTGATTCGCCTTCGACGAAGGTGAAGGTGGCGCGGCCGATCTCGCGCTCGTCCACCGTGAGCACGCGCACCCGGTAGGTCCCGGCCCTGCCCATCGTCGAGTACGCGAAGGTGCGGAAGCCCTCTTCGTTCCCGCCGCTGAGCGCCGTGGCGTAGGGACTGCCGCGCTGGGTCCAGCCCTTGTCGGGGTCGTCGTAGTCCCACGCGAAGCGCACCTGGTCCTGGAACCTGGCGGGCGCGAAGATCCGCACGAAGGCGTAGGCCTTCTCGCCCGTCTGGCTGACGAAGGTGTCGTTCGTCTGGCGCCAGAACTCCCACTTCGGCGCGGGCTGGTAGGCGAGCTCGTAGTGCCGATGGCCCTGCTCGTCCTTCACCGGGTTGACCTGGGTGTAGATGCCGATGTGCTTGAGCGAGAGCGGCACCGGGGGGATCGCGTTGACGAGGTAGAGGAAGAGCAGCGTGCCCTGCATCGCGAGCCCGGGCGCTACCGCGCGACGGAAGGTCCAGTTCGGGTCGCGGGTGAAGTACGTGAAGAGCTTCCACAGGCCGAAGGTGGCGGCGCTCCCGACGAAGACCGAGACCACGTACTGCCAGGGGTGCAGCCGCCCCCACAGCACCGGGAGCAGGTACGCGAGGTAGCTGGTCACCGCGAAGGACAGCAACATCACGCGGACGATCGGGCCCTGCTGGCGGAAGCGCGGCAGCTCGTTGGCGACGATCAACACCGAGAGCGCGATGAGGAAGAGGAAGGCGAGGATCCCCGACGACGCGCGGAAGTAGAACACCATGAAGGCGTTCAGCAGCGTGCCGAGGAAGAAGTGCATCACCCACAGGCGGTAGCTGGCGATCTTCCCGAGGATGCCGCCGGGCTCCTTGCCGGTGACGCTCAACCGGTGGTCCCAGAAGATCAGCCCGGACGAGAGCACCAGGTACAGGCCCTGGTGAATCAGCAGCGGCGTGCTGTCGATGCGATGCAGCAACACCACGTCGAACAGGAAGCCCGCGAAGAAAAAGGCCACCTCGAAGGCGATGTGGTGCCGCTCTTTGAAGGCCTTGAACCGGCCACCGAGGCCCTGCGGAGCTTCCGAACTCGTCACCGCTTCCATGGGCGGTCTTCTACCTTCAGGAATAGCGGTCGTCGCGCCACGGATGCGCGGTGTTGCTGTAGCCGCGCTCTTCCCAGAAGCCGCGCTGGTTCTTGTCGAGGAACTCGAGGCGCTTGATCCACTTGGCGCCCTTCCACGCGTAGAGCTGGGGCGTGATCATCCGCACCGGGCCGCCGTGGTCGCGCGGGAGCGGCGCGTCGTTCCACGCGTGCACCAGCAGCACGTCGTCCTTCATCGCTTCTTCGAGCGAGAGGTTGGTGGTGTAGCCGTCGTACGCGTGGGCGAGCACGAAGGCAGCCCCGGGCTTCGGCCGGGCGAGCGCCGCGACGGTGCCGAACGAGACGCCTCGCCACTTCGAGTCGAGCAACGACCAGGTGGTGACGCAGTGAAAGTCGCTCACGTCGTCGACCTGGGGCAACGCGAGGAAGCCCTTCCAGTCGAGCGTCAACGGCGCCTCGACCGCCCCGTCGATGGTGAGCTTCCAGTCCGCGAGCGGCACTTCGGGCTTCCGGCCGAGGTCGAGCACCGGCCAGCTCTTCGAGACGTGCTGACCCGGCGGCACGCGCGGCATGCCGTGCCGGTTCGAAGGCCCGCTGCCCATCGGCTTCGGGTCGCTGCGGGACGGCGAGGCCTCGCTCTTCTGGTGCCAGCGCTCGCGCAACTTCATCCGCGCTTCGATGATGCGCGCCAGCGTGTCGTCGTCAGCCATACGTGCGGGTCAGGAGCCCTTGACCAGCGCCTCGAGCTCACCGCGATCGGCGAGCTCCTTGACGATGTCGCTGCCGCCGACGAACTGCCCGCGAATGTAGATCTGCGGAATGGTCGGCCAGTTCGAGTACGTCTTGATGCCTTCGCGCACCTCGGGGTCGGTCAACACGTCGACCGAGAAC
>JBBRUE010000438.1:0-6235 GCA_038248085.1 Myxococcales bacterium
CGACCCCGATCGCTTCTGGCGCGAGCAGGCGGAGCTGGTGCAGTGGGAGAAGCCCTTCGACCAGGTCAGCCGCATCGACCTGCCGAAGCACGAGTGGTTCCTCGGCGGAAAGCTCAACGCCTCGGTCAACTGCATCGATCGCCACGTCTCGACCGAGCGCCGCCTCAAGGCCGCGTTGATCTGGGTGGGCGAAGACGGCAACGAGGTCACCTACACCTATGGCCGTCTCTACCGGGAGGTCGGCCGCTTCGGGAACGCGCTGCGGAAGCTCGGCGTGAAGAAGGGCGATCGCGTGGTCATCTACATGCCGCTGGTGCCGGAGGGCATCGTCACCATGCTCGCGTGCGCGCGCATCGGGGCGATCCACTCGGTGGTGTTCGCCGGCATGGGCACCCAGGCGCTCAAGGCGCGCATCGTCGACTCGGGCGCGAAGGTGGTGGTGTGCTCTGACCTCGGCTACCGGCGCGGCAAGGCGCTCGCCCTCAAGCCCGCGGTCGACGAGGCGGTGCGCGGCCTGGCCTCGGTAGAACACGTGGTGGTGCACCGTCGCGGCTCACGGCCGGGCGACGCGCCCGTGGAGCTCGACTCCGAGCGCGAGCACGACTTCTACGACGTGCAGGACGCGCGGGCGATCCACTGCGAGCCGGAGGTGATGGACTCGGAAGACCCGCTCTTCATCCTCTACACCTCGGGAACCACCGGGAAGCCCAAGGGCGTGGTGCACACCACCGGCGGCTACCTCGTCGGCGTGACGTATCTCTCGAAGGCCTTCTTCCAGATCGGCGAGCGCGACATCTACTGGTCGACCTCGGACATCGGGTGGATCGTCGGCCACTCGTTCATCGTCTACGGACCGCTGTCGATAGGCGCGACGGTGCTGATCCGCGAGGGCGTGCCCGACTACCCGACGCCGGAGGTGACGTGGGAGCTGTGCGAGCGCCACGGGGTGAACATCATGTTCACCGCCCCCACCGCGGTGCGCATGTGGATGAGCCACGGCGCCACCGCGCCCCAGAAGTACGACCTCTCGCGGCTGCGCCTGGTGGCCTGCGCGGGCGAGCCGTTGAACCCCGAGGCGCACCGCTGGGCGCAGCAACACCTCGTCGGCCAGTCCAATGGCCTGGTGGTCGACAACTGGTGGCAGACGGAGATCGCCGCGCCGGTGCTGGGCACCCTGCCCACCTTCGACGCGCACCCCGGCAAGGTGGGCAAGCCGCTCCCCGGAGTGGACGCGGCGATCGTCGACCCGGAAGGCAAGCCGGTGCCCGATGGGGTGGGCGGGCTCCTCGCGATTCGCCGGCCGCTGCCGTACATGCTGCGCACCGTGTGGGGCGATCACCCGCGCTACGAGCAGTACTGGCAGCAGATCCCCGGCATGTACTCGGCGGGTGACATCGCGGTGCGCGACCCCTCGGGCTACTTCTCGGTGCTCGGCCGTGCTGACGACGTGCTCAACGTCGCGGGCCACCGCATCGGCACCGCCGACATCGAGGCCTCGCTCGCAGGCCACGCGGCCGTCGCCGAGAGCGCCGCCATCGGCATGCCCGACCCGCTCAAGGGTGAACGGATCAAGGTGTTCATCGTGCTGCGCCCGGGCATCGTCGAGACCCCGGCCCTCATCTCGTCCCTCAAGGACCACGTGCGCTCGGATCTCGGCGCCATCGCCACGCCCTCGGAGATCGAGTTCCGCACCTCGCTGCCCAAGACGCGCTCGGGGAAGATCGTGCGGCGCTACCTGCGCGCGCAGTCCCTCGGTGAAGACCCGGGCGATCTCTCCACGCTCGCTGACTGAGCGCGAGACCGGGCGGACCTCGTTCGCGAGACGAAGCCGCGGCGGAACTCCGCAGAAGGTGCGGGCGCCCCGCGCCGCCGCGAGCGTTTCAGACCGCTTGCGCGCGGAAACGCTCTTGCAGCGACATGGATGCGGAGGTGTTCCATGACGCCCATCACGGCTCAGGTCGACGTCTTCGTGCCCCGGCCGCCGGAGGTCGTCTTCGAGTACTTCGCCGATCTCCGACACGAGCCTGAGTACAACTCGAAGGTCCACGACATCCGCAAGACCACTTCCGGCCCGCTCGCGCGCGGCACTCGCTTCGAGGGGTTGCACGATGGCCTGGGCCCGGTGACCTGGACGTTGGTGGAGTTTGACGCGCCCCGCCACGTGGCCATCGAGGGCAAGGTGGGCGTGGGGACGTACCGCTGGGTCAGCGACTTCGAGCCCGCCCGGGAAGGCAGCGGCACCCAGATGCACGGCCGCATGGAGTGGAGCCCGGGCCGGGCCCTGCGCTTCTTCTCAGTGCTGCTTCGACCGCTGCTCGCGCTCGCGGCCGGTCGCTCCTTCCGGCGGTTTGCGGAGGTGGCGGGGGCCCTGCCGGTCTGATCAACGTCGCGCGAGGCGCCGGCCCACCACACCCACCAGCGCCTCGCCGAGCTGGCCCGCCACCCCGCGCAGCGTCGGGTCGAGCTGCTCGTTCGAGAGGGCGCGCATCGCGGCGACGTCGAACGGCACCCGCGGCGGCGCGCCGATGCGGCCCCAGTAGCGGTCGTCTTTCGGGAGCAGGTCGGAGGTGAAGCCCAGCACCAGCTCACGCGCGAGGCTGAAGTCCGCGCGGGTCACCAGCTTGAGCCACCAGGACGAGAGCGACACGCTCAGGAAGGGCACCTTGAAGGCGGGCACGTGCCGGCCCTGGAGCCGCGCCAGCCGCATCATCAGCTCACTCCCGCTCAGGGCCTCGGGCCCGGGAATGTCGAACCAACAGCTCTCGGGGAGCGGCAGGTCGAGCGCCCCCACGAGCCCGGTGACGACGTCTTCGATGGCGACGGGGCACGTGGCGGACGCGGTCCACGAGGGGAGCAACATCACGGGGAGCCGCAGCGCGAGGTCACGGATGATCTGCCACGACGCGCTGCCTGCACCGACAATCATCGACGCGCGCAACTCGATGGTGTGCACCGGTCCGGCGCGCAGCACCTCTCCGACTTGCAGTCGGCTGGCCAGGTGCACCGAGGGCGCCGACGAGGGCGCCACGCCCCCCAGGTAGATGATGCGCTGCACGCCCTTCTCTGCGGCGACGTCGCGAAAGAGCCGCGCGGCGCGCGCCTCGGCCACGGCGTAGTCATGGTGGCCGCCGCCCATGCCGTGCACGAGGAAGTAGGCCACCGAGACGCCGTCGAGGGCTCGTTCGAGATCAGCCCTCACGCCGACGTCGCACCGCATCCACTCCACGCCCTGGTGCGAACGCAGCGCGCCTCGGGTCGTCGCCCTGACCGGGTGACCACGACCCATGAGCGCAGGCAGGAGCGCCTGGCCTACGAAACCCGTCGCACCCGTCACCAGGACTCGTCGCACCTCGCGGTTATAGCGGTACCCGCCGACCGGAGAGCTGACGAAGCCAAAATGGCGCGGCGGGGAGGCCGAGGTCAGAATCAGCAGCCATGTCGAAGAGCGGCGCCGAATCTGGAGAGACCACCACCTTTCATTCGGGCCCGTACGCCGTGCCGGCGCTGGGCGAGGAGGCCTCGAGCCTTCCCGTCATCGACTTGAGCGATGCCTCCGAGTTCGAGCTCGGAGCGCTGCTGGGCGAGGGCGGCATGGGGCGGGTGGTGAGCGCGAGGCAGCGGGGGCTCCAGCGTTCGGTCGCGATCAAGTTCCTCAAGCACGCGACCGGCGACGCCACGGTGCTCCTGCGTGAGGCGATCACCATCGGCCGGCTCGAGCACCCGAACATCGTGCCGATTCACGTGTTGGCGAAGAGCCAGGAGGGCGTGCCGTTCTTCACCATGAAGCGCGTGGAAGGAACGCCCTGGAGCGAGGCGCTCAAGGGAAGCCGATCGCTGGTCGAGCATCTCGAGATCCTCCAGCACGTCTGTGATGCCGTCGCGTTCGCGCACAGCCGCGGGGTGATTCATCGCGATCTCAAACCAGCCAACGTGCTCCTGGGGTCTTTCGGCGAGGTCTACCTCGTGGACTGGGGCCTGGCGGCCGCGCTCCAACCCGACAGCGTGCTCCCCCTGGCGAGCGAAGCGGGGCTCGCGGGCACGCCGGCGTACCTCGCGCCCGAGTCGGCGCTCGGCACCGGGGAGCTCGGCCCGTGGACAGACGTCTTTCTCCTCGGGGCGACGCTGTACGAGCTGCTGATGGGCCGTGCTCCGTGGAACGCAGGCTCGGTGTCCGAGACGGTCGCGCTCGCCGCCGCCGCCAACGAGCCCGCCTTCGACGCGATGGTGCCGACCGAGTTGGCGAACATCTGCCGGCGCGCGATGCAGCGAGTCCCCGCGGATCGTTTCGAGAGCGCTCACGCCCTCAAGGAAGCGATCACCGGCTACCTGCGCCACCACGAAGCCCTCGAGCTGCACGAGCGCACGATGGAAAAGCTGGAGGAGCTCGAGCGGACCCTTCGCGGAACGGCGAGCGCGGTGCCCATCGAGCGGCTCTTCACCGAGTGCCGCTTCGGCTTCGAGCAGGTGCGGCGCTCGTGGCCCGACTTCGAGCCGGCGCGGGCCGGGCTGCGCCGCGCGCTGGTGCTGATGGTGCGGCACGAGCTCGCGTGCCAGGCGCCGCAGCGGGCGCGCGCGCTGCTCGCGGAGATCGTGCAGCCGCCCGCCGAGCTGGTGATCGAGGTGGAAGACGCCGAGCGCGCCGAGCAGGACAAGGCCGCGAGGCTGGTCGCGCTCGAGCAGCAGGCGAAAGACCTGTCGATCGAAGCCGCTCGCGATCTCAAGTCGATCTACGTGAAGGGCGTCGGGACCCTCGGGGTGCTCTTCAGCGTGGTGGTGCAGGTGATCGAGTCGACCGGCGCGCACCACTTCACCACGCGCGATGGGTTGATCTATTCCGCGGTGGGGGTCCTCAACAGCCTGGCCTACGGCGCGTGGCTCCATCGTCAAGCCGAGGCCAACGAGCTCCAACGGCGCATGGTGACGGCCCTCGTGGGCATGAGCGTGCTCACTGGGCTGGGTTGGTGGGTGGCGTTCAGCGACGACGTCGCCTTCCACACTTCGTTGATCATGTTCTACCTGATCAACGCCACGGGCTGGTGGACGGCGGCGGTGGCGATCGAGACGCGCGGGACGGCGGTCGCGGCGGGCTTCAGCCTCGCGGCGGTGCTCGGAATGATCTTCCCCGCCTACGCCCCTGGCACCGGCGTGTTCATCGGCCTCAGCTTCTGGGTGTTGTCGCGCTTGCTGCGAACCTCGCCCGTCGCGCGGCTTCAGTAGCGAAGTCTCGCCTCAGAGCCGCTTGGCGCCCGCGGAGCGACGCTGGGTCCGGCTCAACAGGGCGAAGCCAACGAAGGCGCACACCCCACCCAGGACGATGGCGAACCGCGGCACCAGCACCGACAAGACCGCGGCCACGAGGCTGGTGCTGGTGATGATCGCGCCGCGGCGATGGAAGAGCGCGGCGGCGATCATCCAGTTCGACCCGACGAAGAGGAAATGGAAGGTGAGGATCGTCGCGAAGGGGGCGCCGGTCAGCCACCCGGCTCCCCACAGGGCCACGATGGACCACGCGCTGACCCTGAGGCCGTTGACCAGCCTTCGCTGCGCTGCGTTCTGCTGACGGCTGCGCCGCACGATTCGGGCGAAGAGCTCAGACGACAGCACCATGACGCCGACGACCAGCAGCCCGGCCTTCGTCGTCGCGCGCACCAGGCCGCTTTCGACGAGCCCCTGCAACCCGATCGTGCCCAGGAGGACGGTCACGGCGAAGGCCAGCGAGAACTCGCGCTTCTCCCCCAGGACGAGGTCGATCTCGCGGTCGCGCGCCTCCCGCTCGAGGTCCACGAGCCTCGCCTCGCGCTGGTGCTGCTCGGCTTCGACCTGCGCGACGGCCGCCAGCAGCGCCGCCGGGGGGGCCTCGAGCTGCGCTGACAAGATGCGCGCCGCGCGTGGGTCGTGGTGATCGAGCTCGTGCTGAGCCATGAGCAGCAGCGCCTTCTGCAAGCCCTGGCGCGCGCCTTCGAACTCGGGCCACAGGCGGCGCACCTGCTCGAAGCCGAACCGGCACTCACTGAACGCCGCGTGGGCCGTGAGCCCGAGCATCGAGCCTTCGCCGCCGATGCGCTTCTGGGCGATGACCTGCTCGAGCTGCACCAGGCGGTGCTGGGCCTGTTCGAAGAAGGCGTGCGCCTCGCGGTGGCGCAGGTACCCGGTGATGGCTTCTTTGAAGGCCTGCGCGCTGGCGTGCCGCTCGGCCGGCAGCTTCGCCATCGCCTTGCGGCAGATCGCCGCCAGA
>JBBRUE010000439.1:0-6227 GCA_038248085.1 Myxococcales bacterium
AGGCCGACGCCGAGAAGTCGATTCGCGCGCGCGTTCAGAGCGCTCCATTCGAAGCACAGCGCGTCGAGCTCTGTCAGGGGTTGGAGTTCTCTGATGAGGTCGCGGGCCAGGCGAAGACCTACGCCATGGCGCGCCGCCGCATGTTCGGGTGCGACGAAGGCTGGGTGCTGTGGGAGAACACCCGCGGGATGAACGCGGGCGGCGTCGGCTACTACCTCGACGCAGACGGGCAGACCGACGAGCTGATGCGGGTGTACTGGTTGTTCGGCGCCATCGCTGCGCCCAGCGACGACAAGCCCCTGCCCGCGAAAGATGCGTTTGGGAACACGGCCCTGCTCGACTACGCGCTCGCGAAGAACGACGCCTCGAAGCTCGACGCCGCGACGATTCAGAAGGCCCTGACCGGCGCCCCCTTCAATGACTACGCGCGGGTCGTCATGATGGAGACGGTCAGCGTGCTCCAGAGCCGCATTCGGGCCCTCGAGCAGGCAACGGCGAGGTTCACCAAGGGCGACGAAGACTACACCGCCATTCTTGTCGGAGCGCCGAAGGGCGCCTGGGCGCAGTGGGACAAGGCGATGGCGGGGTGGGGCCCCGAGATCGAGCGCTCCAACGCCTATGAGCGGCTGTTCTCTCAGCCTTCCCGCAAGGCCCTCAAAGGCTGCGCGCCCGCGATGACGAAAGACCTGCAGAAGCTCTTCAAGTCATACAAGACGAAGGTCTATCGCGAGCTCGTCGACAAGATTGCCGCGGACCCCGTCGCGAACGTGCTGCTTCGACGCGCAGGCTGGTGCTATGCGATTGACGGCGTCGGAGGCATCTCAGGCGTCGTGAGGGACCTCGTTCAGAAGGGGCGCGACCTTCGAGGCCCCCGGGGCCTGGCTCGGTACGCGATGATCGACGCCCTCAACGAGGCGAAGAAAGACCGGCCGCGATTGGCCCTCCAGGTCGAGAACTTCTACGGCGGCCTTGAAGGAGAGACGAACTCTGACTCCATGCGCTTCGACTACTCAGGAGGCATGGGCTACGACATCGACCGCACCTCGCCACACGGCGTGGTGGCTTCCGTCGCGAAGGTGAAGGGCGGCGTCGAAGTGAAGTTCAAGCGCTCCAGCTATCAGTATGCAGAAGAGATCTGTCATGACGACAAGAGCCACCTGCTCAAGCTCGACCGTGATGGCACCATTCGCTACTACCAGATCTGCAAATACACCGGCCGGACGCTGACCGAAGATACGACCCCCGACCCGATCACCGTGTCTGAGCTCATCGCAGGCGGTGTCAGACCGGGCGTCTATGCACAGGGTGACTACCAGACCGGTGTCATTCATTTCACCAGGGCGTCTTCGAAGGACAAGACCATCAGTTCGTTCTACGGCTTCGACCTGTAGTCGGCGCGCGTCACGCGGCGGTGTCACCTCGCAGTTCACAACGTGTGGTCTGCGAAGTGACAGCGCGGCTCGCAAGCCCCTGAAACTGGGGCCGCGTGGGGGTGGTTCGAAGTTTGCGAAGGCTCACTCCCATGAGACTTCCCCTTGCGCTCCTGTTGCTTGGCGTTGCCTGTTCCCCTCCTCCGCCGTCGATGACACCCTCGTTGGTCCTCCAGGTCCCCGCTCGGGTCACCGGTCTGCCGGGGGCGTCGGTCGATGTGCAGCTCGCGCTGCAGCGCACCGACCTCACGGCCCCCATCACCCTGAGCATCGAGGGGCTGCCCGAAGGCGTGAGCGCGAAGTTCACGCCTGAGACCGTCACCGCTTCGAGCTCGACGTTGACGTTGACCCTCACGGCCACTGCAGCGCCCGGTTCGTTGACCCTGAAGGCGAGCGGAGGCGGCGTGGAGCAGGTGGCCCCGCTTCAGCTCGTGCTGGCCCGGCAGCTGTCGTCGCCGACGAGCGCGAGCCCCATCACCGTGACGCTGAACCAGCTGTTCTACGCCGACGGAGACCGCGTCACGGCGACGGTCGACTTCGGCACGCACGCGGTGCCCGCGGCGGTGCCCGACCTGGTGTTCAGCTCGGGCGACTCTCGCGACGCCGAGCGGCTGCCCCTGGTGAAGAGCACGGGCAACACGTGGCGCACGGAAGGCGAGCTGAAGGTGGCGACGCAGGCGATGGTGGCGGGTGACGGCACCCTGCAACTCGCGGCGGGCAACCTGTTCTTCGCGTTCTACGCGGTGGACCACGCCGACCCCGCGCTGGCCGACGTCGAGGCGACGCTGCTGTCTGACTTCGGCTTCATGGATGGGCCGGCCTCCGGCGCGGCGCCGAGCCGCGTTGACGCGCGCTTCGCGCTCAACCCTGAAGAGGCGATGGCGCCCCGCGCGACCGGCACGCTGCTCAAGCCGGCGTCGCTCCCGGTGCAGATCGCCGCGCGCGAGCTGATTCTCACCGCCTCGTCGAACGAAGAGGTCTCACGCTTCCTCGCGTTCAGCGGCGGCACGGTCGTCGATGAGCAGCCGCTCGACGAAGCCGGCACCCTGAAGTCAGTCCTCGTCGCCGTCTCCCCCTCGAGCATGTCTCCCGAGCGCACCTCGCGGCTCCGCGCCTTCGTGCACGACGACGGTGAGCTGATCTCGAGCAGCGCAGACGCGCTGGGGGTGTATGGCCTGGCGCTGATGGCCCGGCTCGAGGGCTTCGCGGTGTCGGTGAACCCCCGGCTGCAGCCCGACGGCGCGCCCACGGTGGCCGAGCAAGGCAACCTGAGCGCGAACATGGAGAACCTCGGCGTGTTCGGCTCAGGGACCTGCGTGCCCAACTCGACGACCAACCCCTGCGTGCGCAGCGTACCCGCGGTGTGGGCCTACCTCAGCCTGATGGACCGGGACACCCAGCGCATTCGCTTCGGCATCCTCGACTACGGCTTCGCACCCAACGACGACTTCCGCCGCGACGTCGACGGCGGCTTCCAGGAGTGCGACCTCACCGCCCGTCCTCCCCGTTGCGGCCCGGGCGCGGCAGGTGGCATTCCCACGGTGCGCGGCAGCGGCGTGGGCGCCTTCGTCTGGCACGGCACCGGCGGCGTGACGGCCATCGCCGGCATCGTCAACGACGGCTTCGGCGGCGCAGGGGTCGGCGGCCAGGTGGGCGTGCCGATGCTCTACAAGTACGACACGGTGGGCTTCGTCTTCGACATCGGGCGCGGCGTGCGCATGGCGACCGACCAGGGCGCGAGCTGCATCAACATCAGCGCCGGCTACCCGTGCGGCGTCGTCACCACCGTCGGCCCTGACCTCGACCTGTGCACCGTCGGAGGCCGCCTGAGCATCTGCGCCGTGGTGTCGGCCTCGGCCACGGCCGCTGCAGTGGCCTTCTGCACCAGCCCGCTGGTGGGGGTGCCCATCGCGGGGGTCATCATCTGCGGCGCCCTCACCACGGCCGCCATCACCGTCACGGGCGCCTGCGTGAGCTCGCTGGGCGTCAACTTCGCCCTCGGCAACCCCGGCGGCCCGATGCGCGCGGCCATCAGCTACGCCCGGCAGCAGGGGGTGCCGGTGGTGGTGTCTGCCGGCAACGTGCTCTCGCGTGACTCGCTGCCAGAGGTCATCCGCGACTACGTCAACCTCGATGAGCGCCGCACCGAGCGGTGGAACATCATTCCCGCGAACTTCCCCGAGCCCATCACCTCGGGCGCGGCCAATGAGGCCCTCGACAACCAGGAGTTCTTCGGGAACCGGGTCGACCTCTGGGCGCCCATCTTCACGAGCTTCTTCGCGCCCAGCAGCGTCACCGACCCGGCCTCGCCGTTGGCGCGGAGCAGCGCCTCAGGCACCAGCGCCGCGGCGCCCTACATCGTCGGCACCATTCTCGCGATGCAGGCCGCCAACCCCGACCTCAACCCGCACGCGCCCGGCACCACCGCCCTGATGCGCGCCAACAACGTCGAGCGCATTCGCGGCCTGCTGCGATCGACCGCGTGGACCAACGCCCAGCTGGTGACGATGGGCTTCTCTGATCAGCCGCAAGAGCGACGCCTGCTCATCAACCCGCTGGGCGCCGTGCAGGCCGCGGCGCGCGGCGTGCTGCCCGACCTGGCGGCGCTGGGCTACGACACCAGCCTCAACTTCAGCGACGACGGCCGCGACGACACCCGCGCAGGCGCCCGCGCGCTGCTGACCACCCCCCTGACCGGCACCATCCTCTCCATCGCACCGAGCCGGGGCGTCACGCAGCGCACCGACAGCGACTGGTTCACCTTCGCGGGCTCGCCAGACGGGTTCATCAGCCGACAAGAGCTGCGGCTGCGGTGGCTGGGCAGCGATCGCCCCGCGTTCGATTACAACCGCGGCTCGGAGTTCGTCGAGCAGGTGTCGGTCAATCGCGTGGGTGAAGAGAACATCGGCGTGTACCGCTTCTACTCGCGGCAGGCGACGGCCAGCCTCGCGGTGACGGCGTCGGCCGGCGACGACTTCCCCTACGAGCTTCGGCTGGTGGGCGCGGCCACGGCGCCGCCCGCCACGGTGCTCATCACCGAGCCGGTGGTCGACGCGAGCAGCCGGTTCTGCGTGGGCGAGTCGGTGCGCTTCGCGGCAGAGGCCTTCTACCCGTCGACCGGCCTGCATGAGGCCGTGGTCGCGTGGTCGGTCGATGGCCTCTCACGGCTGTCGGGCGCGACGATGAGCGCCTCCTTCAACACCGCCGGCCCCCACCGCGTCATCGCGAGCAACCCGGGGAACGGAGGAGGGGAGGCGGTGCTCGACCTCGTGGTGCAGAACTGCACGGTCTCGGTGCGCATCGTCACGCCGGCCAGCAACGTCAGCAACTACCCGCCCAATGGCTTCGCGTACCTCTCGGTGTCGCTGGTGGGAGAGCTGCGCGACGCCCTCGGCGCTCCGCTGAGCCCCGTTGGCTACACCTTCGAGTGGTACACCGACCGCGGCGACGTGCAGCCGGGCCTCCCGGCGACGGGCGCCCAGTTGTTGGGCACCGGCCTCTCGACGACGGGCCAATTCTACGGTGCGCCGGGCCAGGTCTCGACGAACCACCGCGTCACCCTGGTGGTGAAGCAGGCAGGCACCATCGTCGGCACCTCGCTGATTCGGCTCGTCACGGTCCTCGAGCTGATTTGAGTGCCGTCCGTGCCCTCCCTGCGCGCCGGGGAGGGCCGGGCTTCGCTGCTGTGTCTTTGAACTCGCAGGAGTAGGAAGCACGCACCCATGGCCCGCGTCAGACGTGGAGCACTCGACGACGAAGAGGACGACGCCAAGCCGACGGCGCTCGAGATGCGCCCGCTGAGCGTGGGTGCTGCCATGCTGCCCGTCAGCCGCCCAGGTGACCGCACCCTCTCGGTCGGCACCACCGGCTACCGCATCGCCCCCAGCGTCGCGGGCTTCACGCTGGTGTGGAACGACACGCGGGTGAAGGTGCGCGACGGGGTGGCGCAGCTCGGCTCCGAGGCCAGCAACACCCTGGCGCTGGCTGACGGCACGGTGTCGCGCTGCCACTGTGAGATTCGCATCGAAGAAGATCGTGCCCTGGTGCGCGACCTCGGCAGCACCAATGGCACCTTCGTCGATGGGGTGCGGGTGCGCGAAGGGTACCTGCGAGACGGCTCACGGCTGAAGCTGGGCAACGCCGAGGTGCGCTTCGAGCTCGACGGCAAGCACCACTTTCTGCCCGTGTCCGAGACGGCCGCGTTTGGCGAATTGGTGGGCCCTTCGGCTGCGATGCGCCGCGTCTTCAGCGTGCTCGAGAAGGCAGCGCGCACCGACTCGACGTTGATTCTCGAGGGCGAGACGGGCACCGGCAAGACGCGCGCGGCCTCGACGCTGCACGAGCTGAGCCCCCGCGCGAAGAAGCCTTTTCTCGTGGTCGACTGCGGCGCGCTGCCGCCGAACCTGCTCGAGGCGGAGCTCTTCGGTCATGAGAAGGGCGCGTTTACCGGCGCTGCCAACCGACGGGTCGGCGTCTTCGAGGAAGCTGAAGGCGGCACGGTGCTGCTCGACGAGGTGGGCGAGCTGCCGCTCGACCTGCAGCCGCGGCTGCTGCGGGTGCTCGAGGAGAAGCAGGTCAAGCGCCTCGGCCAGAACCGCATGGCGCCCATCGACGTGCGCATTCTCGCGGCGACGAACCGCGACCTCCGCAGCGAAGTGAACGCCGGGCGATTTCGTGCCGACCTCTACTTCCGCCTCGCCGTGGTGCGCGTCACCGTGCCGCCGCTGCGGGACCGTCTGGAAGACCTGCCCGACATCGCGCGCGCGATGCTGACGCAACTGGGGGCACAGCCCAAGA
>JBBRUE010000440.1:0-6220 GCA_038248085.1 Myxococcales bacterium
CTCGGCGGGTTGGGCAGGCCGGCATCGACCTCGGTCCCGGCATCGACCTCGGTCCCGGCATCGACCTCGGTCCCGGCATCGACTCCCGCGTCGAGCTCGGCTCCCGCATCGACGCCAGCGTCGCAGCCGGTGCGCTGACAGAGAAGATCGTCGAAGTCGTCGCACGCCGCGAAGGCCACGAGGGAAGCCGCGAGCAGCAGTCGTCTCATGGCCAGCGTCCTCCGAAGGAGAGCACCGCGCCGCCGGGGGCGGGAACCAGCGCCACCTGGGCGGGCGCCGCAGGGGCGAGGCCGGCCCACACGAGAGAGGCGGCCACGCCGGCAGCGCCGACCCCCATCAGCGCGATTCCCAGCGGCTGCATCACCTTGCCTCGCGCGGCCGTGCTCGCGAGCTGGTCGGGCGTGAGCGCGTTGCCTCGGTCCACCAGCGCCGCGGCGTCGGCCTTCGACCAGCCGAACAACACGCCGCCCGCCACGACACACGCTCCACCGGCGATGGCAGGGACCCACCTCGCGAGCCCCGGCGACCCGGAGGTCCCCGAGGTGAGCTGCGCCTCGAACGCCTCCGCTTGCCCCTCGAGGTACGCCTGCAGCGCCTCCTCGCTCGGCACGGCCTTCGTCGCCTGCACCCACGCCGAGCCATCACCGCTGCGAATGACGCGCAGGTTCACCAGGAAGCCCGACTCGGTCTTCGCGATGCTGGCGCTGACGAGGCCTTCCACCCCCAGCGCGCCCGCGAGCTCGACGATGCAGCTGCCCGCGCTCGAACAGCCGAGGAGCTGCTTCTGCCGCTCGAGGCCCAGCACCTGCGCGACGTCCTTCGCGGTGGTGACGCGGACGCGGCCGTTCGCCGAGAGCACCGAGACGAAGTGCTCGAGGTACACCTCGCACAGCGAGCGTTCCATGCCGACGCAGGTGACGCCGGGGGCCGCGAGCGTCACCGGGCTGGCAGCGAGCAACATGACGACGAGGCTCATCATGGACGACCCGTACATTAGCCCAACTGGCGCCGGTCGCACCGGAGCCACCGACGACGTGCGACGGCTGGCCGCTACGAAGGTGGTGACCAGCCGTCTCGGGTTCGGCGCTGTCGCTGGTTACGGCGTGACGGTGAGCGTCGCGACGGCCGGCGCTCCGCTCGAGCCCTGGTCGTGTTGATAGCGTCAGCGCGTCCAGGTATCGCTGCGCGTGGTGCCGGAGACGGAGGTGATGCCCCCGAAGAGCAGGAGCTGCCCGGTGCCGTAGTCGGTGGCGTGGCGGTGACCTGCGTCCAGTTCGTGCCGTCCCACGTCCACTCGTCGTCGAGCCCGGGGCTGCCGCCGAAGAGCACCAGCACCCCGGGGTCGCGGGTCGTGCGATGATACGGGCACCCGATGAAGCCCGCGCTTCGAATCCTGATCGTCGAGGACGTCGAGAACCGCACCCAGGCCGCGACGAGCCGCTACGCCCGGCGCCTCGTCGAGTCGGCCTGAGCCGATGGACCGCGGGCCTGACGCCTCTGCCGGCGCTGCTCGCGAACCCGGGCCGCGCGAGCCGTGGCGCGACGACCGCTTTCGCGACGAGCTGCGAGCGCACCTCCTCGGGTGGTCGACGCCTGACGATCGACGCGGGGCCCTCGAGCTGGGGCTGACGGTCGTGGCCTATGCCGCCGCGCTGGCCCTCGCCGCGGGCTGCCTGCGGCACGCGCTCGACGCATCGGGCCTGGTCGCGCGGGTCGCGTGGGGCGCGGCGACGCTCGCGAGCACCGGGGCCCTCTCGTTGATCCAGGTGCGCACCTTCCTCGTGCACCACGACCTGTGTCACGGGAGCCTCTTCACGTCGCGACGGCTCAACGCGGTGCTCGCTCCTCTGCTCGGCACGCTGGCCAGCACCTCGTCGTCGGTGTGGCACCGCGAGCACAGCCGGCACCACCGGGACTCGAACAACCTCGACTGCCCGCAAGACGGCCAGACCGCGCCGTGGACCGTCGAGACCTTCCTCGGCGCGAAGCCGTGGCAGCGCGGGGTGTACCGGTTCATCAACCAGCGCCCGGTGCTCTTCGGGCTCGTGCCGCCGCTCTACTTCCTCGGCTTCATGCACCTCGCGGCGCGCTGGTACGAGAACGTGCTCTTCGCCGGCCTGCTGGGAGTCTTGTTCGTGACCGGCACGCTCCCGGCCTTCGCGCTGGCGTTCGTGCCGGCGACGCTCTTCGGGTTCCTCCTCTTTCACGCGCAGCACACCGGCCCCTCGCTCGTGCGCCGGCGCACCGCCGCCTGGGACTTCATCGAGAACGGGCTGCGGGGCTCGACGCTGCTGACGACCCCGCGCGTGCCGGGCTTCTCGTGGTTCCTGCAGTGGTGCCTGTACGGCGTCGAGTTCCACCACGTGCACCACCTCCACCCCGGGTTGCCCGCGTGGAGACAGCGCGCGTGTCACCAGTCCGGGGCGCGCTTCTTCGTCGACGTGCCGCGGGTCACGCTCGGTGACGCGGTGCGTGCGACGCGGCTGACCCTCTACGACGAGGCTGCCGGCCGACTGGTGGGCTTCGACGCGCTCCCCGACGCGCCGAGCCACGATTCGGCCTGAAGGCGATTTCCGGCAGGCGAATACCTTTCGTCCCGCGCGCAGGTCAGGTTGCCGATCGTCGCGCGCAAATTCCGGCGATGGCGGAAGCCCCCACCAATTCTACGGTCCTGAAGCGAAGCCGCGCCGCTGGCATCGGACTGGCAAAGGCCCCGGCCAATCAGGGAGGCACCATGCCACGAGCACTCAGGCCCAAAGCCGTCGCGCCGCTTCGTGTCGATCGCTCCATCGGGGGAAAGGCAGCCCCGGGCGCGGCGAGACCGGGCGCGAGGCTGCTGCTGGCCAGCCTGCTGCTCAACGGAGGCCTCGCGTTGGGCGGTGTCTCGGCGGCGCTGGTGCTGCAGTCCCAGCTCGACGCGCTCGCCTCGCGCGCCCGCGAGTCGGCGCAGGTCATCGAGGGCACCGCGCAGGGCCTCACGACGCTGGGCGCGCAGTCGCGCGAGCTGGCGGACGGGCTGGTCGATGTCCGCAAGGCCCTGTCGAGCCGCAGCAGCGAAGACCTGCTGTTCTTCAAGGCGTTGATCCTCAAGCCGGGCCTCGACCACGCGCTCGCGCGACGCGTCGCCGCCGCGGTCGAGCGCGAGAGCGCGGCCCAGGGCCAGGACCCCAACCTCGTGCTGGCGATCATCTCGATCGAGTCAGGCTTCAACACGCGCGCGATCTCGAGCGAGGGCGCGGTGGGCCTGATGCAGGTGATGCCGCTGTGGCGGGAAGCGCTCGGGGTGCAAGACCTGTCCGAGCCGGAGGGCTCCATTCACGCGGGGACGCGGATCCTCGCCCAGTACCGGAAGATGTATCGAGACCTCGACCTCGCGGTGAGTGCCTACAACCTCGGGCCCACCGCGGTGGACCAGGCGTTGGGCAGCGGCGAGCGCCCGACCAATGGCTACGCCGAGAAGGTGTTCGGTCTGCGGCAGCGGCTCGAGCGGATCGACCGGTCCGCGCAGCGCGTGCGGTCGGAGATCGCGCGCAGCCGCTGAGGTTCAGCGCGCGGAGCCGGCCGAGACGAGGGGAGGCGCGCGCAGGCTCACCAGCGCGGCCACCAGCGACGCGAAGAGCAGGGTGCCGACGAGCTGGTGCGCGAAGCCCAGCGGCACCAACCACCCGGCGTACGGCGCGCGGAGCACCGTCACCACGCCCAGCACCACCTGCAGCGAGGCCAGCGCGAGCACGAGGTGTCGCTCGACGCCCAGACGGCCGCGCGCGAGCCACCACCACGCCCCGAGCGCGACGAGCAGCACGTACGCCAGCGTGCGGTGAATGAAGTGCACCGCGAGCGGGTGGTTGAAGGGTGATTCGTGGAACAGCGCCTCGGGCACCCACGCGCCGTTGATGGTGGGCCAGGTGGGCGCCAGCAGCACCGCCTTGAGCCCGGCCATGAACGCGCCCCACGCGAGCTGCACGCCGAGCGCGCCCATCAACACCCACGTCGCGCGCCGCAGCTTCGGCGCGTTCACCACCCGGTCGGGCCACGCCAGCTGCACGCCGATCCACACCAGCGCGCCGAGCAGCAGCAGCGCGAGCAGGTAGTGCGCGGCGAGGCGGAGGTGGCTCACGTAGACCAGCTCCGAGAGCCCGCTCATCACCATGAACCAACCGAGCGCGCCCTGCAGCCCACCGAAGACGAAGAGCGTGAGCAGCTGGGCGCGGAGCCCGTCGAGCGCGCCGCGCCGCCAGAAGAAGAGGGCGGGCCCGGCGAAGAAGACGCCCAGCAGCCGACCCCACAGTCGGTGGAACCATTCCCAGAAGTAGATCGCCTTGAAGTCTTCGAGCGAGAGGTGCGACTTGAGCTGCACGTACTGGGGCAGCTCTTTGTACTTCGCGAAGGCCTCGCCCCAGGCGGTCTCGTCGAGCGGGGGCACCACGCCGAGCAGCGGCTTCCACTCGGTGATCGACAGCCCGGAATCGGTGAGGCGGGTGAGGCCTCCGAGACCGACCTGCACCAGCACCGCGAAGGCCATCATCAACAACCACACTCCGACTGCACGTCTCATCTCGGCTGGTCCTTACCGCGCCCCGGCCTGCTCGAGGCGCGCGATGTCGAGCTTGTCCATGCTGAGCAGGGCCTTCATCGCGCCACCTTTTTTCAGCAGGGCGCCGAGGCCCGTGGGGACGATCTGCCAGGACACGCCGAACTTGTCCTTGACCCAGCCGCAGCGCCCGGGCGCACCGCCGCCGCTCGAGAGCCTCTTCCAGAGGCGGTCGATCTCCTGCTGGTCCTTGCAGTTGACGACGAACGAGATCGCCGGTGTGAAGGTGAAGTGTGGGCCGCCGTTGAGGCCGACGAAGTCCTGCCCGTCGAGCCGGAACGCCACGGTCATCACCGGCGCCTTTGGCCCGGGCCCGCCGCGCGTGACGCTGGTGATCTTCGAGCGCGCGAAGACTGAGACGTAGAACTTCGCGGCCTGCTCGGCCTGGGTGTCGAACCACAGGAACGGGGTGATCTTCTTCATGGCGGCTCCTGGGCGGGGTCAGGTTGCCGCGTGCGCTTCAGGCCACAACCGGCGCGCAGTCAACCACGCCATCACCAGCCGACGATGGTCGTGGCTCGCGAGGGGCTTGAGGCCGTCGAGCGAGGTCTGCGCGAGCGCGCGCTCGACCAGTCCCAGCCGGCGTGCGCGCGGCGCCTTCGCCACGAGCGCTTCGAGGAGCTTCGCCAACCGCACGCGCCTCCCGCCCTGTGCCCCGGGAACACACGCGAACTCGAAGCCGTCGACAGCCAGGTGCACGCGCGGAGTCCACAAGCCGCACAGCTCGATGACCAGCTCGGGCGCGGAAGCCTTCGAGGCGCCCGGGGTCAGCAGCTGGCCGGTCGCGTGCTTCACCGCGTTCGCGGCGCCGAAGTCTTCCAGGCCCAGGAGCTGGACCCCGACCCCGACCGCGGTGGCGATGCGCTGCGCCGACTTCGTCGAGTCGAGCCTCTCGGGCGGCAGGAAGAACGGAGCGCCCTGGGTGAGCACGAGGTGCAGGAACTCGACGCGGCCCCAGGGGAACTCCGGCACTGCGTCGGCGGCCTCGAGGTCGATGCGGGTGTGCCTGACCGGCGTGTCAGCCGCCTCGCACTCGCGCCACGGCAGCGCGCGGGCGACGAAGCCCGTCTCTCCGAGCGCGCGTTCGATGCGGGTCGCCTCGTCGGGGCTGACCAGCAGGTCGAGGAAGCCCTGTCCCTGGCGGATGGCGCGCGTGGCGTCGGCTGCGGTGAAGCGCCCGGCGCAGGCGTGGAGCACCTGCTTCGAGGCGCCCTGCCAGTCGGTGGGGACTCCATCGCGAAACAGCACGGTCCACCCTGTCGCCGCGTCGCTCATACCCGGAAGTCTGAGACGAGACTGGCCGGCGTCGTCACCGGGCGCTTCGGTTCGCTGCGAATGGGCACGGGGTGCATCTTCAACAGTCTCGCTCTCGAAGCAAGAAGGGTGCGGCACGTACACCTGCGCCAGGTGTCGTTCAGTGTTCCTTGCCGTCCACGCGCTCCTTCATCACCAGCGGGGCGATGCGCACGCCGACGACCGCGAAGCCCGTCGACCAGCACGCGGCGGCGACCCACACCCACGTCGAATACGCAGCCGGGACCACTTGCGGCGCCACCACGCGAGCGACGAAGCCGAGCAGCATCACCCCGAGCACCGCGTGGTCGAGCCCATCGAAGCGCACCGGCCGCC
>JBBRUE010000441.1:0-6210 GCA_038248085.1 Myxococcales bacterium
CGCCCAGTTGTCCACCCCCTGCGAGGTGATGCCGATCAGCAGCAGCCCCAGCACCGTGGGGATCGCCGCGTCGCCCAGCAGGCTCCGGTACAGCGGCGGGAGTTGGCTGCGGTACTTGAGCCCGAACGCCAGCACGCCCCCGAGGCAGCCGAACACCATGCCCGAGGCCCCCACGGTGATCGCGTCGTTGAGGAACAGCGACGTGGTCATGGTGGCGATGCCGGTGAAGACCAGCAGCCAGACGTAGTCGAGCGTGCGGTAGGTGTTCTCGAGCACGTTGCCCACGTTGAAGAGGACGAACATGTTCAGGCCGATGTGGAGCGCGTCGTGGTGCAGGAAGTTGGCGGTGAACAGCCGCCACACCTCCCCCAGGTCGAACACCAGCGGCCCGACCTTCGCCCCGTGCCGCACCATCGCGTCGAGCCCGAGCTCCCCGTTCTCCGCCGTGGCCAGGAAGACGGCCACGTTGATGAAGATGAGACCCGAGGTCAGCCAGGGGAACCGGTTGAGCGAGAACTTCTGGCGAAAGTGGGCGCGCCGGGGCTGATGAAGGCGCTGGTAGAACTCCAGCTCACACGCCGGAACGAAGTGTGGGCCGGTCACCGCCGCCAGGCGCACGAGACTCTGGGGAGACACTTCTCCCTGCTGAATCCTCGCCTCGAACTCGGCCAGGTCCAGGTCTTCGTCCCCTGCATCGGTGCGTAGCGTGACAGGTCCGGCCATTCGTCCGATGGAACTGTACCCGCAACCCCCTGCCATGATCAGGCAACAGATCACCAGAACGATGTAGAAACGTTCGGGTTTCGGCAGGCGTGAATGGTGCGCAGCGATCTACAGTGATGGTAGAAAGGTGTGGCGTGTTGAAGCTGATCATCGAAGACGATGAAGGCCGGAAGACGGTGGTCCCGTTCGTACGGGATGAGATCACCATCGGCCGTCAGGAAGGGAACACCATCCGCCTGACCGAGCGGAACGTGTCACGCCGCCACGCGCGGCTGATGCGGACCAACGGTCACGTGATGATCGAGGACCTCGGCAGCTACAACGGGATCCGCATCAACGGCGATCGCATCTCCGGACAGGTGCAGGTCGCCGACGGCGATCTGATCCAGATCGGCGACTACGACCTGGCGCTCCAGGCGGAAGAGCAGAAGAACGCCGCCGCCGCCACGTTGCCGCTCGAGCCGCCCGCGGGAGCCACCGCCCCCACCCGCAAGCTGCAGGAGTCGTCGGCCACCATGCCGGCGCTCCCCGCGATCGAAATCCCGCAGGAGGCCGCCGACGAAGACGTCAGCGACGCGGAAGACGAGGGTGAGGTCGGCAAGGATGAGCCGCCGTCCATCCCCCGCAACCAGTCGACCGCCGTCATCCGCATCGACCAGCTCGACGCCGGCCGCAAGCGCCAGGTCGCCGAGCTCGACGCGAGCGAGGCCCCGCGGCTCGTCGTCCTCAACACCGACTTCGCCGGCCGCGAGTTCACCTGCAACCGCACCGAGATGAAGATCGGGCGCACCGACGACAACGACATCGCGCTCGATCACCGCTCCCTCTCGCGTACCCACTGCAAGGTGGTGCGCGAGGAGACCGGCGAGTGGCGGGTCATCGACATGCAGTCCGCCAACGGGCTCATGGTGAACGGCGAGCCCTACGCCCAGGTCACGCTCCGCCCCGGCGACGTGATCGAGCTGGGCCACGTGAAGCTGAAGTTCGTCGGACCCGGCGAGCAGGTCAACGTCGCCGCCAGCGCCTCGTCGACGGTCACCACCGAGAGCGACCAGGCCTCCAGCTCGAAGCTGCCGTTGATCGCCGTCGCGGTCGCCCTGCTCGTCGTCATCCTCGGCGGCGGCGGGTACATGCTCTACAAGGGCAGCCAGACGGTCACCCCGAAGCCGGTGAAGGACCCGGTCGTGGTGGTGAAGCAGCCCACCGTCGTCGAGCCCGAGGTAGCCCCCGAGCCGCCGAAGCCCGACCCTGAGGCGCAGAAGAAGGCGGCCCTGGCGAAGCTGGCCGAAGCGAAGATCGGCGCCGCCGAGCTCGACTGGGCGAAGGCCGAAGTCCTCGCGAAGGAAGCCACCGTCGAGGGGATGCTGCTTCTGGAAGCGAAGGCCTTCCTCACCCAGCTCGATTCCGAGAAGCCCAACCGCAATGCCCTGGAGCAGGCAGCGAAGTTCCTCGACTCCGGCAACCTCGAGAAGGCCAAGACCCAGCTCGACAGCGCGGCCAACACCAAGCTGCTGCGCGCGCGCCACGATGAACTCGAGAGCCGCCGCGCCAAGGCCGTCGCCGAGAAGGTCGCCGCCGCCAAGGAACCGGTGAAGGAGCCCGTCAAGGAACCGGTGAAGGAGCCCATCAAGGAGCCGGTGAAGGAGCCCGTCAAGGAGCCGGTGAAGAACCCGCCCCCGATCGTCGCCAAAAACGACCCCAAGATCATCGAGGCCGAGGCGCTCTTCAAAGAGGCCAACGACGAGAAGAAGGCCAAGAACTTCGAGCGCGCGGCGATTCGCCTCGAGAAGTGCATCAAGATCGCCCCCAGCCACCACCCCTGCTACCGCGTGCTGGGCAGCGTCTACGCCAGCATCGCGACGCGCGACCAGAGCGCCAGCGACATGGAGAAGGCGCGCAAGTACTACGAGCGCTTCCTCGAGGTCGCGCCGCCCGACGACGAATACGTGCCCCGGGTCAAGGCGATCCTCGACCAGGCCAAGTAGCCCTCTCCCAGCAAAAGCTCAGGACGGAAACGTGCGCGGCTCTCAACAGATCCGAATCCTCGTTGTCGACGACGAGTCCGATAACGCTGAACTTTTCAAGGCCCTCTTGATCAAGGAGGGCTACCTCGTCACCACGCTGCTGGATCCGACGAAGGTGGTGGCGACCCTCAAGGAGGGGAACTTCCACCTCGTCATCCTCGACATGATGATGCCCAAGCTGTCGGGCACCGAGGTGCTCGAGCTCATCCGCGAAGTCGATGACGACATCGCGGTGATCGTCGCCACCGGTTTCCCCACGGTCGAGACGGCGGTCGCCAGCCTCAAGTTGTCAGCCAGCGACTATGTGAAGAAGCCGATCGACCCGGTGGCCTTCATCGAGACGGTGAAGCGGGTGCTCGAGAAGAAGGGCATCACCCGCGACCCTGAAGCCGAGCTGCACCGCACCATCGGCCGCTTCATTCGTGAAGGCCGTACGCGCCAGAACCTCACCCTCAAGCAGCTCGCGCGGCGCACCGGCCTGTCGGTCTCGCTGCTCTCGCAGATCGAGCGCGCGGAGTCCTCAGCGTCGATCAGCTCGCTCTACCGCATCGCCACCGCGCTGCGCGTCCGCATGAGCGAGCTCTTCGCCGACGTTTGAAGCCCCCTGGGTGATGGTCAGCGCCCCTCGAAACGGGGGGTCCGCTTGCCCAGCAGGGCATCGCGCCCTTCCCGCGCGTCGGCGCTGTTGAACGAGTCGCGGCGCAGCCGCTCGTAGTCCGCGAGCGCCGCGTCGGACGCCTCTTCCAGCAGGGCGAGGCCCTGTTTCATGCCGCGCACCGCGAGCGGGGCGTTGGCCGCGAGCTCGAGGCACAGGGCGAGCGCCTCGTGGGCGGCCTCTTCGGCCAGCACGTCGAGGAGCCCGAGGTGCTTCGCGGCGGTCGCCTCGACGGGACGCCCGAGCAGGAACATGCGGCGGGCGGCCTGGGCGCCGACCCGCGAGCGCAACCGGTCGAGCCCTTTGAGCGCGTACACCACGCCCAACTTGGCCGGCGGCATCACGAAGCGGGCGGCGGGGCTCCCGACGCGGAAGTCGCAGGCCGCCGCCAGCTCGCACCCGGCGCCCACGGCGGGCCCCGTCACCAGCGCCACGCTGGGGACCGGGTGGTGGGTGAGGAGATCGAGCACCTCGCCCAGCCGTTCGTCGGGGAGCGGCGTACCCTCGGCGAAACCGGTGAGCGCGGTCAGATCGTAGCCCGCCGAGAAGATGCCCTCGCCCGCCGCGCGCACCAACCACACGCGCACCCCGGCGTCGTCGGCCAGCGCCCGCTCGAGCGCGTCGAGCAGCCCGACGTCGATGGCATTCTTGCGCGACGGGTTCGAAATGGTCAGCGCACGGACACCGTCGGAGACGTCGGTCACTTCGAGTGAAGCAGGCATGGAGCGGGGCGTAGCAGACTCGATCGCCGGGAACGGTGTGTTAAGCGCCGGCCGTGATGTCGAAGCGCCGCACCGCTCTTGCTGCCGTCCCCGTCGCCGAGGTGGTGAATCTCCACGACGCGCGCCTGTCCCGCCGGGTCGAGGCCTACCGGGCGCGGCTCGATCGGGTGCTCAAGGCCAACAAGCGCGCGGTGACGAGGCTCTTCTCGACGGGGCTGCTCTTCACCAAGCACGGCACCCGCGCGGGCCGCGACCTGTTGCTGGCCCACGAGCACCTGCTGCGGGTGGTGGCGCTGGTCGACCGGCTGGGCAACGAGGGTGACGTGCCCGCCCCGCGCAAGCCAGAAGAGCTCGACGCGATCTTCCTCGAGCTCGACACCCTGCTCGATCGCACCTCCGAGTTGACCGAGCACACCGCCCAGCTCCTCGAGGAGCTGGGCCGCGACTGATCATCGCGCGGGCGTCGATCAGCTCCCGGCGATCGACTGGATGAGCCCGAAGAGCGCCTGGCTCACCGCCGCGATCGGCCGGCCGAGGAAGAGCCCCCCGCAGGCGATCACCGCGAAGAGCAGGAACGGCCCGAAGCGCGCGATGTTCGCCCACGCCACCTGGTACCGGGTGGGAATGAAGCGCTCCACGATGCGGCTGCCGTCGAGCGGCGGGAGCGGCAACAGGTTGAAGATCGCCAGGCCCACGTTGAGCTGCACCCCGTAGAGCAGCAGGTAGAACAGCCCCTGCTGCCGGGCCATCAGCGCGGGCGCGAAGCGCATGCTCAGCCCCAGGCCCACCGCGCACAGCACGGCGATGACGAGGTTGCTGAACGGCCCCGCCGCGGCGGTGATCGCCATGCCCGTCGACATGCTGACCTTGCGGTTGAAGCGCACCGGGTTCACCGGTACCGGCTTGGCCCAGCCGAAAGGCACGCCGAGCAGCGGCAGCAGGATCGTCCCCAGCGGGTCGATGTGCACCAGCGGGTTGAGCGACAGCCGGCCTTCGCGGGCCGCAGTGTCGTCGCCGAGTTTCCAGGCCGACCACGCGTGCGCCCACTCGTGCACGGTCAGCGAGAGCATGGTGGGGATGATGAAGAGCGCGCGGAAGGCCAGCGAGTGGGTGTCCATCGTCAGTCCCGCTCCGCCTCGGCGACGAGATCGAAGTCGGGGATCTCCGCGCGCATGTAGAGCCGCATGCGATCGATGAGCGCCGCCTCGAGCTGCCGCGCGCGCTCACGTGACACGCCGTAGTGGGCCCCGATGTCCTGCAGCGTCATCGGCTCGTCGGCCACCAGCCGCTTCTCGAAGATGAACTTCTCCTTCTCGCTGATGCCCTCGGCAAACTTCGAGAGCTTGGTGCGGAAGAGTTCGCGAAGCTCCTGGTTGCCGAGCACCTCGTCGGCGCCCTGGGCGTTGCTGGGCAGGAACCGGTCGGCGCGCGTCTGGCGATCGTCGTCGCTCCCGGCCACCGGCGCGTCGAGCGACAGCTCGTCGTTGCCGAGGCGCTGGTCCATCTCGCGCACGTCCTGCTCGGTGACGTTGAGGCGCTCGGCGAGCAGCTTGGGGGTCACCTCGACGCCCGACTTGAGCAGCCGCTCCTGTTCCTGGCGCAACTTGAAGAAGAGCTTCCGCTGGGCCTCGGTCGTGCCCAGCTTCACCATCTTCCAGTTGTCCATGATGTAGCGAAGGATGTACGCGCGGATCCACCAGGCGGCGTAGCTCGAGAGCTTCACCCCGCGCTCGGGGTCGAACTTCTTCACCGCCTGCATCAGGCCGATGTTCCCCTCCTGCACGAGGTCGAGCAGCGCCAGCGGGTTGCGGTGGTACTCGTGCGCCAGCTTCACCACCAGGCGCAGGTTCGAGGCGACCAGGGTGTAGGCCGCCTTCACGTCACCGGTCTCGCGGTACTTCCGGGCGAGGGCGACCTCTTCTTCACGGGTGAGCAGCGGGTGTTTGGTCACCTCGGCCATGTAGGCGGCCAGGGGGTCGGCTTTGGCGCGCGCCGAGCCGGGGGTGCGGCGGGCCGGCTTGACGGGCAGCTCGGGGCTGACCTCCTCGAGCTCCTCGGGCGCGGGCTCCACTTCCCCGACCTCCGC
>JBBRUE010000442.1:0-6201 GCA_038248085.1 Myxococcales bacterium
GAAGAGGGCCTCTTTGCCCTCGGTCTTCGCGCTGACGAAGTCGGCGTAGCGGGGACGCAATGCACAGCCGGTGGTGGCCAACGCAAGGAGGGACGCGAGCAGGACGAAACGCATGAATCGTCTTCTAGCCCTCGAACGAGAAAAGGCCAGCGGTTCCAAGGCACAATGCGGGGCACCTTGCTCCGGTCGCTCGTCGTCCTCGCGTTGCTCGTCATCACTGGCCTCGGCGTGTGGCTCGCGTCCTCGCTCATCGCCTTCGCCGGAGGCCCCGCGGCGTTGGCCTGCATCGGTGGCGTGCTCCTCTTTCCCGTGCTGCCGCTGTGGTGGGAGAAGCGCGCGACCGACGCCTTTCACGCGCAGATCCGGCGCTCGACGCGGCTGCTCCCCAAGAAGCGCAAGCTCACCGCGGCCACCCGCATCGCGCTGCGCACCGTCGCGCTCAACGTCCTCTTCATCGCGGCGCTGCTGCTGCTGTGGCCGAAGGTGGCCTTCGCTGCGCTGGTGACACGAGGTGACTGGTTCCTCACCGACCAGGAGGGGCCGTGGATCGATCGCACCCGCAAGGTGCTGCTCGCCACCGCGTCGGGCCTCGAGTGGGTGCACACCGCGGCGCACGACAACCCGTACCGCACCGCCGCCGACGAGAAGGTGCCGGTGCCCGACGACGTGAAGCCGCTCGACGCGGTGGTGACGCCCTTCGGCAGCGGCGCCCGGTGGCGCAGGCCCGACCCGAAGCCGCGCATCGACCCCACGCCGACCGAGCCGACTCCGGAAGCGCCCACGCCGACCGAGCCGGTGCGCGAACCGCCGCCGCCCGAGTTGGAGCCCGCCTACACCGTGGGCGCCACGAGCTGGCCGTGGGCGCGGCAGGTCCACCCCGTGGTCCAGGGCATGACCGCGGGCGACGAGACCAGCCCCGAGGCCGTCGCCCGCTACATCGGCGCGCGGGTGAGCGACCCCTTCGAGCGGGTGAAGGCGCTCCACGACTGGGTGGTGACGCGGCTGCGCTACGACTCGGCCTCGCTCACTGGCGTGCGCAAACCCCAGGACGCGCAGGCGGTCTTCCTCTCGCGCCTCGGCGTCTGCGAGGGCTACGCGCGGCTGCTGGTCGAACTGGGCCGCCACTCGGGCGATCGCATCGTCTACGTCACCGGCGAGGTCCGCGAGGAGCACGGCGAGCTGGCGCCCGTGGGTCACGCCTGGAACGCAGTCGAGGTGAAGGGCGGGTGGTACCTCCTCGACGCGACGTGGGACGACCCCATCATGGGGGACGGCACCGACGCCTACCGCACCGACTACCTCTTCATTCCTCCGCAGCTCGCGGGCCTCAACCACTTCCCCGACGAGCCGCGCTGGCAGCTGCGCACCGACGGGCTGAGCCGCACCGAGTTCCTCCGACAGCCGCTGGCCACGCCGGGCCTCGCGCGCGAGCGGCTGGTGCTCAAGTCACCCAGCGGCGCCGTCGTCGACGTCGACGACACCTTCGCGCTCACCCTCGAGAACCCGGCGCGGGTCTACGTGATGGTCCAGGTGAGCCCCGGCGACACGAAGTGTGGGCCCAGCAACGACACCGCGCTCGCGCTCTCGTGCGCGGTGGCAGGCGGCGGGTCCCACGAGGCGGTGGTGTTCGTCAACGACACGTTGGAAGGAAGCTACGACTCGGTCGCGAGCTTCAAGTTGCGCTGAAGATCGCATCCTTCCTTCGCCGCGGTCCGCCCTCTACGCTCGCGCAGTTCATGACGGCGCGCGTTCTTCGTTCAGTTCCCCGCGCTCGCCGCGCGACGTGTTGGCTCGTGGCGGTCGCCGCCCTCTTCGGCGCGAGCGCGGCGGCCCAGGAACGGGGCTTCGAGCTGCACCGCTACGGGGGAACGTCTGCGGGGAGTTCGCTCTTTCTCGTCGAGCGTCCCTGGTACTCGAGCGTGCGCCTGCTCGCCGCGGGCGTGACGCTGGACTATTCGCACGACCCGCTGGAACCGCGCGTCGCGACGGGCCGCGGGTTGCTCACGCCCATCGTGTCCCACGCGCTCGTCGGACACGTCGACCTCGCGTTCTCGTTGTTCGACCGCGTGCAGCTCAGCGCGAGCCTCCCGGTGACCTTCCTCGAGAGGGGCACGCCCGAGTTCGTGAGCCAGGTCGGGCCGCTGCAGACCATCGGCCTCGGCGACCCGCGCATCGGCCTGCTCGTGCGCCTCGCCGGCCAGCCCGACCGCGACGCCGTCTCGTTGCACCTGGGCGCGCTGGTGTGGGTGCCGATCGGCGCGCAGGCGACGCACCAGGGCGACAGCGGCTTCCGGGTGATGCCCCGTGCCCTGCTGGCCGGCGCCTTCGGAGTCGGCCGGTGGACCCTCGACGCCGCGTTCCTCTACCGGCCGTATGCGTCGTTCGGGCCTCCCGGGCTGGGCATGACCGCGGCGTCCGAGGCGAGAGTCGGCTTCGCGATCGGCGTGGCGCTCGCCCAAGAGCGGCTCTACCTCGGGCCCGAAGCGCAGTTCGCCGTGCAGGTGGTCGGCGACAACGCCTTCTCGCTCAACGGAATGAACCTCGAGCTGCTCGGCGGCGCGCACTACTTGATCGCCGACCGCCTGCTCGTGGGCGTGGCTGGCGGCTCGGCCTTCTTCGGAGCCGCCGGTACGCCTGACGCCCGCGCCGTGGTGCGACTGGCCTGGGCTCCCCGGCCCGCCGCGGCGCCGCCCCGCGAAGACCCCTGCGCGAACGGCGGCTGCCCCGAGCCCGAACCCGAACCTGACGACCCGGACGGCGACGGCATCTCCACCGCGGCCGACCGCTGTCCCTACGAGCCGGAGACCCGGAATGGCATCCGCGACGCGGACGGCTGTCCTGAGTTCCGCATGGAGCGAGGCACGGCGATCGCCCGGGTCCTCGCCCCGCGCGCGAACCCGCCGCCCGTCACTCCGAGCCCGAAGACGGCAGCGCCCGACGCGGGCGGTGCCCTGGCTTCGACTCGATCGCCGAGCGCCACACCCGATGCGGGGGCGCCGGCTTCGACGCAGCCGCCAGCCCTGCGGCAGGACGACAAGCCGGGCGCCGGCGCTCCGGCCCTCGACGTCGCCGATTCGGACAGTGATGGCGTCCCCGACGAGGCTGATCGTTGCCCGGTCACCCCCGAAGACGTCGATGGCTTCGAAGACGAAGACGGCTGTCCCGAGCCGGACAACGACCAGGACGGAGTGCCCGACGTGAACGATCGGTGTCCGGACGCCGCCGAGACGCCCAACGGGATCTCCGATGACGATGGCTGCCCGGACGTTGCAACCGACGTCGACGAGGACGGCGTGGCCGACGCGGTCGATCGCTGCCCCTTCGAGCCAGAGAACCGCGACGGGGTCCGCGACGAAGACGGCTGCCCGGAGTACCCCCTCGCCGCGGCCGCCGCGCTCGCCAGGCTGTTGCCGCGGCCCCCCCCGGCGAACCCGCTGTCGACGTCTCCCGCTGACGAGCCGAGCCAGGCGTTCCTGCGCGACGTGGACAGCGATCAGGACGGCGTCACCGACGACGCCGACCGCTGCCCGCTCACCGCCGAGGACCTCGACGGCTTCGAAGACGGCGACGGCTGCCGCGAGCCGGACAACGACGACGATGGCATCCCCGACGTCGCCGACCGGTGCCCCGACGCCGCCGAGACCGTCAACGGGTGGAAGGACGACGACGGCTGCCCCGACGAGCCCGAGGACGTCGATGGCGACGGGGTCGACTACGAGGCCGACCGGTGCCCGCTCGAACCGGGGACGGCCTCCGACGGCTGCCCGCACGCGCCGCTGCCCGCGCTGGCGCTGTCGTCCTTCGCTTCGACTCCCGTGACCTCGAAGGACGGCGCGACACCCACGTCCGTCGACGGGACCGCCGCGGCGATCGCCGACTTCGATCGCGACGGCCTTCCCGACGAGGCCGACGCCTGCCCGGCGAGCGCGGAGGATCGCGACGACTTCGAAGACGAAGATGGTTGCCCCGAGCCGGACAACGATCACGACGGCATCCCCGATGTCACGGACAAGTGCCCGCTCGTCGCGGAGACGATCAACGGCGTCAATGACGCCGACGGGTGCCCTGACGTGGGCGCGGGGGCGGTGAGCATTCGTGCGGGTGTGGTGGTGATCAAGGGCGTGGTCCGCTTCCAGACCGGCTCGGCGAACCTGCAGCGCGCGTCGCTCCCGCTGCTGCAGCAGGTGGCCAGTACGCTGCGCGCCGCGGCGAGCCTCTCGATCGAGATCCGCGGGCATACCGACGACGTCGGCAACGCGGCCCAGAACATCCGCCTGTCGAAGCGCCGCGCCGAGACGATCCGCGCGGTGCTGATCAAGGCGGGCGTCGCCCCGTCGCGGCTGGTGGCCAACGGCTACGGCCCCACCCGCCCGGTCGCGAGCAACAAGACGGGCGCAGGGCGAGAGCAGAACCGAAGAGTTGAGTTCCTGATTCTTGGAGAGTCGAAATGAAGGCGATCCTCAGCGTGCTGTTCCTCCTCGGTGGGCTGCTCCCCTCTGTCTCGCGCGCGGCTGACCACTGCGGCGGCGTGACGCTGGAGGGCGGCCACGTCCGGCTCGGCAAGCCCCTCACCGAGGCGTGGGTCAAGACCGCCGACGGCAAGGCGTGCCTCGGCGACGTGGTGAAGGAGATCGAGCGCAACCGCCTGGTGCGCGCCGTCACCGTCGCGGCCCTCGTGTCTGACGCCGATCGCGCCAGCGGCAAGGGCCTCAACGCGGCGAAGGCCATCGCGGCGGCGCTGGTGGAAGCGGGCCTGCCGAAGAACCGCGTCTTCGGCCTGGCGCCGGCGCCGCAGCGCACCGACGAGCTGGGCATTTCGTTGCGCTACGTCGAGCGCGCCCCGGAAGACGTGGTCGCACGGGTCGCCACGTCGGGCGGCGCGGTGTTCCTCGGCGCTGACGAGACCTCGCTCAAGCCGGCCGAGCCGGGCATGCCGGTGCTGGTCAACGAGCTGGTGAAGACCGGCCCCAACGCGCGGCTGATCATCCACTTCAAGGACGGCAGCAGCATCGAGGTGAAGCCCGAGTCGCTGGTGAAGATGGCCGCCCTCCAGATGCCGACCGGCGGCGATCGCCAGGTGAAGATCGAGGTGCTGTCGGGCGGCATCGTCGCTGACGTGCGCAAGGCGACGCAGCAGTCGCGCTTCGAGGCCTCGAGCCGGGTGGCCGTCGCCTCGGTGCGCGGTACGCAGTTCCGCTTCGGCGTCGAGGAGAACGGCGGCGCGCGGCTCGAGACGCTCGAGGGCGTGGTGGCGATCGCCTCGGCCACCGACCCCAACGCGAAGCCCGTCGAAGTGTCCGCCGGACACGGCGCGCTGGTGAGCGCTACCGGCGAGGTGGCTTTGCCCAGCGTGCTCCCCGAAGCGCCGCGGGTGACCGGCCCGCTGAAGGGGCCGCTCGGCGCCGACGCGCGCTTCGAGTGGCAGACCGTGACGGGCTCGGCGTCGTACCGGATGGAGCTCGCGCGCGACGCCGACTTCCTCGTCGAGGCCCGGTCGATCAGCACTGCCGAGCCGACGCTCTCGTGGCCGGACCCGATCGCGGCCGGCAAGTGGTTCTGGCGGGTGACCGGCGTCGACGCGCAGGGCTTCTCCGGGCCGTCGTCGAAGGTCTACGCCTTCACGGCGGGGAAGTGACGGACTTGGGACGCCCGCGCCTGTCAGCTCTGGCGTTCCTGATCGCAGCAGCGGCCGCGTGGGTCGCGCGCGGTGGCACGGTGGGCGTCGTCATCGCGCGGACCCTCGGCATCGGCCTTCCTGCCCTCTCGCTGCTCGGCGGCGCCGTCGCGGTGCTGCTCGCGGCCGCTGGGATCTACCGGCTGCGCGGGGTCCTTGTTCGGGCGGGCGCCGCGGTGCTCGCGTGGGTCGACGCCACCGAGGCGCGCCTCGAGAAGTTGCCGGTCGCGCGCGGGCGGACCATTCGCGCCACCGTCATCGCGCTCGCGGTCGGCGGCGCGACGGTCACGGTGTTCGAGTCGACCCGGCTCGGCGCCTACCTCGAGACCCGCGCGGTCGACCTCTTCTTCCGTCTCCGTTTCCCCGAACGATCCCAGGTCGAGCTCGCCACCGCGGGCGAACTGTCCTCGGCGCGACGGCAGGAAGACGTGGTGGTGCTCGGGCTCGACGATGAGACCATCACCCACCTCGGCTGGCCGATGCCCCGGCTGCACTACGCCCGGCTGATCGACGCGGTGGCCGAGGCC
>JBBRUE010000443.1:0-6197 GCA_038248085.1 Myxococcales bacterium
CACGACAGGCGGAGGCGCGGGCGGCGGCGGCGCGGTCGACCTCTGCCAGGGCGTTCCCATCGGAGGCGAGTGCGTCAGCACCTCGCTGGTGCGCTACTGCTCGATTCCCACCGGCTCGGGCGCACCGTCGGTGCAGACCTACCAATGCCCCGGCGGCAGTACCTGCCAGGCCACCGGGGCCGGGGCCTCGTGCATCCAGACCGGGAGCTGCGTGCAGAACGACACCCGCTGCGCGAGCGCGACGACCCTGCAGCAGTGCAGCGCGAACGGCACCTGGGGCGCCGCGCAGGCCTGCGGAGGCGCCGGCTGCATCGGCAGCGCCGTCGGAGCTGACTGCGCGCTCGCCGTGGCCACCACCACCGTGACCGGCACCCTTCGCTACCAGTCGCACAGCCCCCGCGCCGACCTCACGGACTGGGACGTGCCGGTCGCCGTGCCAGCGCGCAACGTGATGGTCTTCTCGCAACGCGGCACGAGTTGGATCCACGCCACCACCACCGACGCCACGGGCCGCTTCTCCATCAAGGTGCCCACCACGCCAGGCGGCACCGACACCGTCGTCTTCGCCGCGTTCGGCGGTGACGGGCTGGGTCTTCGCTACGCGGTCGGTGACCCCGGCCTCGGCACCGGCACCTTCTCCCCCGGCCAACAGGGTACGAACTCGCGCTACTGGAGCTGGTCGAAGCCCGTCACCGGCCTCGTCGACGGAGCCATCACCACCATCACCACCGCCGACGGCTCAGGTGCGCTCAACATCTTCGACCTGCTTCAGTCGATCTGGACCTCCTCGGTCACCCAGAACCAGGGCCGACAGGGCCTGACCCTCGGCATGTGGATGGGCATCGGCACCGAGTGGAGCTGCGGCGCGTGCTTCAGCCAGGACAACAGCTTCGAGAGCGGAATCTGGATGCCCGGCGCTGCGCAGGACGAAGGCTACTGGAGCGACTACACCATCGCCCACGAGCTCGGGCACTGGCAGATGATGAGCTACGGCACCTCGCCCAACGAAGGCGGCACGCACTACATCATGTGTCCCACCTTCCCCGGCCAGGCCTGGAGCGAGGGCTACGCCACCTGGCACTCGGCCGCGGTGCGCAACCAGTCGCTGCTCGAAGACAAGCAGCAGGGCGGCTTCTTCTGGTTCGACGTCGCCAGCCGCACCTATTACCCCCAGTCGAGCCAGCCCTCGGCGATCAGCGGACCAGGCGGCACCAACCTGCTGGCGCAGATCGACGAGAACGCGGTGTCGGCGATGTTGTGTACCCTCTCCAACTCGCGCCCCAGCGGCACCGCGGAGATCTTCAACGCCGTCGCCGGCGCGCACATGAACACCACACCCTGGCCCCGCGGCTACACCCGCCACACCTGGGACGTGGGCAACAACTGCGCGAAGACCAACGTGGTGAACACCAACCAGGCCTCGATCCACATCGCCGATGTGCTCGACGCGCTCAGCTGCGGCGGCAGCCCCGCCCAGAGCAACCGCATGCCCGCCTCCACCATCCTGCAGGCTTGCAGCTCTCCGCCCTCGTCGGCCAACGGCTCGTACTACCCCTACCCCTCGGCCTCGCCGATCTGCCGCGCCGGCTTCTGTTACGGGTGCAAGACGGGCTCGACCTGCAACGCAGGCAACGTGGCGACCGGCTGCGGCACCGGCGGCGTCGCCTGCGTGCAGTGCGGCAGTGGTCAATCGTGCGTCAACGGAGTGTGCCAGTGATGAAGCCCGTCCTCTTCAGTGTGCTGCTCCTCGTCTCCTGCGCCAGCCCGCGCACCGAGGCGCCCCGCAAGGAAACCACCGTGCGCGCGCTTTCCCCGGTGCGCGTGACCTGGGAAGAGGTGTCGCGCACGGACACCGAGGCGGTCGTGCTCGCGAAGGTCGAGCGCGTGCTCGCCATGGACCTGCCGTTCACCTTGAGCGTCGACGTGCCGGCCGGGGCCACCGTGGCCTCGGGCCGCACCCGGCTCACCCTGCTGCCCAACACCGAGGCGGTGACCGTGACCGAGAAGATCACCTTCACCTTCGAGGCGACGCCGGTGGGCGATGCGGTGCTCGGGCTCGACGGAGACACCGGCGCGATGGGCTTCCACTTCAAGGTGCCCTACCGCTTCGGCCGCGCCCCGCCCCCCGAGCTGGCCCCCGCGGCGACCGGGCCGGCGGTGAAGAAGGGCGACAAGAACTTCGGCCCCTCGATCCCGCTGAAGTAACCCTTCACAGCTCGCTGGAAATGTCGGGCGCGCCTTCGTTGACGACGGAGCGCGCCCGGTGTCTGTGCCGCCCCCATGGCCCAGTCCTTCGCCGACTACCCCAACATCAGCAACCCCGAGTGCACCTGGACGCCCCTGCGTGAGTGGGGCGGCCTGCCCAACGTGAAGTGGTGCGAAGAGACGCTGTGCGGGGTGATCTCCGAGCCGGCGAACACCTGGAGCAACCTGGCGTACATCGCGCTCGCGGTCGGCCTCTTCTTCTATACCCGCAAGGACACCAGCCGGACCCTGCGCTTCTGGGCGCCGGTCGCGTTCTGGGTCGGTACGACCTCGCTCATCTACCACGCGACCGTCGCCTTCGTGACCCAGGTGCTCGACTTCTGGGGCATGTACTTCTTCTTCGGCCTCGTGCTGCTCCTCAACCTGCTGCGCATGGGCAAGGTGAGCGCCGACGCCTTCTTCAAGACGCTCTACCTGTCGATCTTCGCGCTGACCGCGCTGACCGTGGCGGTGGCGAAGGCCGGGCTCCCGGTGCAGGGCATCGTGGGGGTGATGATCGTGCTGACCCTGGTGACCGAGGTCCTGGCCACCCGGGCCTCGACGGTGAAGGTCGACCACCGCTTCCTGGCCGGCTCCCTGGTGTTCATCGTCGCCGCGGCCGCATTCTCCGCCACCGACGCCTCGGGGGCCCGCTGCGACCCGCACGACCACCTGTTTCCGGGCCACGCCATCTGGCACGTGCTCGGTTCGATCAGCATCGGCTTCGCTCACTTCCACTACCGGCAGTTCGTCAGCCTCTTCCGTTGATCACCTGATCCAGCAGCGGGGCTGCTCGCCGGGTGCGGCAATCCAAGGATTTCGTTGACGATTCGCGGTGATGCTTCTACGTACCCGCCGCCATGTCGGAGCCCCTGTTCACCGCAGACGAGCAGAAGAAGTTCGATGCGGGTATCGCTGAGTTGCTCTCGCACTACCCCGTCGAACGAAAAAGCGCGGCGATGCTGCCCGCGCTTCGCGTGCTCCAGACGCTCAAAGGGTGGTTGCCACCCGAGGGCATGCAACTGGTCGCCACGCGTCTGGAGACGACCGTCGAGCGCGCCTATGAGGTCGCCACCTTCTACGTGATGTTCCACACGAAGAAGCCCGGCAAGTACGTCATCGACGTGTGCACCAACCTCGCCTGCGCCCTGCGCGGCGCCGAGGGGATGCTCAAGTACCTCGAGGACAAGCTCCAGGCGAAGGCCGGCGAGAACGGCGAGAAGTACTTCCTGCGCGAGACCGAGTGCCTGGCCTCGTGCGGCACCGCGCCGTGCCTGCAGATCAACGAAGACCACCACGAGAACCTGACCAAGGCGAAGGTCGACG
Organism: Myxococcales bacterium; assembly: GCA_038248085.1. GTDB lineage: Bacteria > Myxococcota > Myxococcia > Myxococcales > Myxococcaceae > Archangium_A. Next base: position 3,571 of record JBBRUE010000443.1, read on the forward strand.
CCCTGCTGGAGAAGCTCTCATGAGCGTGCTCGCCGAGAAGGTCATCACCCGCGACTGGTTCAAGGGTCCGAACCACACCCTCGCCGGGTACCAGAAAAACGGCGGCTACGCGCAGCTCAAGAAGGCGCTCACGATGGCGCCCGCGGCGATCACCGACGAGGTGAAGAAGTCGGGCCTGCGCGGCCGTGGCGGCGCCGGCTTCCCCACGGGGCTCAAGTGGAGCTTCGTGCCGTCGCTCGAGAAGAACACCAAGCCGCGCTACCTCGCGATCAACGCCGACGAGTCGGAGCCCGGCACCGCGAAGGACCGCTTCATTCTCGAGAACGACCCGCACCTGCTGCTCGAGGGCATCGGCATCGCGTCCTTCGCCCTGGGCGCGCACACTTGTTACATCTACTCGCGCGGCGAGTTCAAACACCCCTCGGCCGTGCTCGATGCAGCCATCGCCGAGGCGTACGCGGCGGGCATCTTCGGCAAGAAGCTGATGGGCACCGACTTCGAGCTCAACGTGTACCAGGTGCGCGGCGCCGGCGCGTACATCTGCGGCGAAGAGACCGCGCTGCTCGAGTCGCTCGAGGGAAAGAAAGGCTGGCCCCGCCTCAAGCCGCCCTTCCCCGCGGTGGTCGGCCTCTTCGGCTGCCCCACGGTCGTCAACAACGTCGAGACCATCGCCTCGCTGCCCCGCATCTTCGAGAAGGGCGCCGAGTGGTTCATGAAGCTCGGCACCGGGAAGTCCGGCGGCACGCGGCTGGTCACGGTCTCCGGCGCGGTGCTCCGCCCCGGCACCTACGAAGTGAGCATGGACACCTCGCTGCGCGAGCTGATCTACGACAAGGAATACGGCCAGGGCCTGCCCGAGGGGCGCACCGTCAAGGCGTGTATCCCCGGCGGCAGCTCGGCCCCGGTGCTCACCGCCGACGAGATCGACGTGAAGCTCGAGTTCGACGCCTTCAAGCCGCTGCAGTCGATGGCCGGCTCGGGCGGCGTGATGGTGATGGACGACACCGCGTGCATGGTGCGCTGCCTGTGGCGGGTCGCCCGGTTCTACGCCGAGGAGTCGTGCGGCCAGTGCACGCCTTGCCGCGAAGGCCAGCCGTGGATGGCCCGCATCATCCGCAAGATCGAAGAGGGGCGCGGCGAGATGGCCGACCTCGACACCCTGATGAACGTGGCCCAGGCGATCGCGCCGTGGCCTCCCATCGGGCTGGGCAACACCATCTGCGCGCTCGGTGACGCCGGGGCGCTGCCGGTGCAGAGCTTCGTGCAGAAGTTCCGCAAGGACTTCGAAGACCACATCGCGCAGAAGCGCTGCCCGCATGGCGACACGCCGTGGGGCGTTTTCGGGGAGTTCAAGTGAACGCCGAACTGGTTCTCTTCTGGGTGTTCGCGGTGGCCACGCTCGGCGCGGCCTCGGGCGTGATCTTCGCCCGCAACCCCGTCGCCTCGGCGATGTCGCTGGTGGCGACCTTCTTCTTCCTGTCGGGCATCTACGTGCTGCTGTGGGCGCACACCATCGCGGCGCTCCAGGTGCTCGTCTATGCCGGCGCGATCATGGTGCTGTTCCTCTTCGTGATCATGCTGCTGTCGCTGACCGACGCGGGGCCGGTGCTGACCTTCTCGCCTGCGCGCATCGTGGGCGGCGCGGCGGTGGTCGGGCTCTTCGTCGCGCTCACCGCGGTCTTCCGCAAGCTGCCGGTCACCGAGCTCGCGTGGACCACCGACGCCGCGAAGATGAAGAACTTCGGGAGCATCCAACACCTGGGCGAGGTCATGTACACCCAGTGGCTGTTCCCCTTCGAAGCGGTCTCGCTGTTGTTGTTGGTCGCGATCCTCGGCGCCGTCGTGGTCGCCAAGCCGCGGATCTGAGGGGACGATGATTCAGACCATCTCGACTTCGCACTACCTCATTCTCGCCGCGGCCCTGTTCTGCATGGGCATGTTCGGCGTGCTCATCCGCCGCAACGCGCTGGTGGTGTTCATGTGCATCGAGTTGATGCTCAACGCCACCAACCTCACGTTCCTCGCCTTCGCGCGCGCGCGCGGTGACGACCTGGGGCACCTGAGCGCTTTCTTCATCATCGCCGTCGCCGCCACCGAGGCTGCTGTCGGTCTCGCCATCGTCATCTCGCTGTTCCGTGCCCGCGGCACGGTCAACATCGAGGAAATCCAGTCGATGAAGCACTGAGAGAGGCAAACACCCCGTGGAAAAGCTCCAGCTCTTCTTTCAGACCGCCCCCGTCGACGCGACCCAGGCCGGTCATGCGTTGTGGCTGATCATCGCGCTGCCGTTGCTCGGCGCGTTCATCAGCGGGGTCTTCGGCAAGACCCTCGGCCGCGCCAACGTGCACCTCGTGGCCATCGGCTCCGTGCTCGGGAGCTTCCTGCTCTCGCTGCTCGTGTTCTGGACCATCAACGACTTCAAGGCCTCGGCCCCCTCGCCCTTCGGCAACGTGGGCTACGCGGTGGGCGCCGACTTCGGCACCTGGTTCCACGCGGGCACCTTCCGGGTGAACTTCGGGCTGGTCGCCGATCACCTGTCGGGCACCATGCTGCTGGTCATCACCGGCGTGGGCTTCCTCATCCACTTGTACTCGGCCGAGTACATGAGCCACGACAAGGGCTACTGG
>JBBRUE010000444.1:0-6179 GCA_038248085.1 Myxococcales bacterium
AGCGGAACTGGTCGATGTTGCGGGTGAACCCGCGGATCGTGCCCTGGTTGTTCGCCCCCCCGCCGTAGCCGTACGCCGAGGTCACCAGTGCCACGCGCCAATCGAGCTGCGAGTTGTTGAGCTGCGCCGCGACCGCGGTGGCGGTGTTCGCCAGCGCCGCCTGGTAGGTCGCCATCGAGCAGCTGTCATCGACCACGAAGAGGAAGTCGACCTTGCCTGAGTTGGGCGCGAAGACCTCGCACTGGTACGCGTTGGGGTCGCCGAACTGGGCGAGCGCCGAACCGCCTGCGGTGTCGCTCATGTTGAAGAGCGGCGCGCCCGAGTAGTTCGCCAGCGGCGTGAGGGCGACGATCACCACCACCGCCGCGTTGGTGCGGTGGAGGTACTCGACCTGCAACTTGAAGGGTCCGGTCATACCCGACATCCCCGGGAGCCCGCCTGCGCCGGCGCCCACCAGGCCGTCTGCGATGGCGTTCGCCCGCGCCTTGAGATCGGCGCCGCCCGCCATGTCGTAGAAAGCCTGCAGCGCCGGGAGGTTGTCCCAGCTGGTGAAGGTCTGCGTCGTGCCGTTGCTGATCGCCCCGATGCCGTTGAGCGTCGGCTGGAGGGCCGCTTCGTCCGCGGTGGGCGTGGTCGCGCCGGTGGGGGCCGCCTGGCGCCACGCGACGAAGGCCACGTTGTTGGTGGGGTCGAAGCCGATCAGACCCTTCGCCACGCCACCCACGCGCATCGTCTGCACCTCGGTGAACTGCGCAGGAAGCCCGAGCTGGATGTCTGGGTCGCCCTCGGCCTTGAAGAGCACCGGGCGCAGGTTCATCACCGTGCACACCGCTCCGGCCGGGGCCACACCGCCGTCGGCCAGGATGCCGTCACCCGGGTTGTTCGGGTTCAGCTCGCCGGGGTCGACGCGCCCGTTCTGGTTGGTGTCTTCCGCGCCGTCGGCGATGCCATCGCCATCGGTGTCGCTGTTCGTCGGGTTGGTGGTGGTCGTCGGGTCGGCGTCGACCGGCACGTTCAAGCAGTTCAAAGGATCAGCGATGTTCGCGGTAATCAGCCCACTCTCGACGCCATCGGAGACGCCGTCACCGTCGGTGTCGAATCGGCGCGGGTCGGTCTCCCCCATGTCGACGATGCCGTTGGCGTTGAGGTCTTCACCGCGCACGTTGCCCACCGTCGGCCCATCGATCAGCCCGTCGCAGTCCGAGTCCGTGCGCAGCGGGTTGGTCTCGCCGCTGTCGCGCTGGCCATTGCGGTTCGCGTCCTCGACGCCGTCGTTGAGCCCGTCGCCATCGGTATCGGCCTTGGTGGGGTCGGTCTCTCCAGGGTCGACCACGCCATTGCCGTTCTTGTCCTCGAGGCGGTTGGGGATGCCGTCCATGTCGGAGTCGGGGTTCACCGCCGGCCCACAGTCCGTCGCCACGTTGGGGTCCGACTCGCCGTTGTCGACCATGCCGTTCTGGTTGAAGTCTTCGGCGCCGTCGGAGCAGGTGTCGCCATCGGTGTCGATCAACAGCGGGTTGGTGCGGGTGACGTTCACCTCGACCCCGTCGTTGATGAGGTCGCCGTCGCTGTCGCGCTTGCGCGGGTCGGTCTCGCCGGTGTCGCGGGTCCCGTTGTGGTTCGCGTCTTCCGCGCCGTCCGAGAGGCCGTCCATGTCGGTGTCGGGGTTGGTGGCGTCGGTCTCGGTAGGCTCTGCGCGGCCGTTGTGGCTCGCGTCTTCGATGCCATCGGGGATGCCATCGGCGTCGCTGTCGATCGCCGTGGGGTTGGTCTTCGAGGCGGGGTCCGCGTCGCCCGGGTAGACGCACGCCGGATCCACCGAGGTCATGCGGCCCGCTTCGACGCCGTCGAGGATGCCGTCACCGTCGGAGTCAGCCACGGACGGGTTCGTCTTCTGGCCGCCGGGGTAGACGATGCTGAACTCGTCCTGGTCGCTGAGGCCATCGCAGTCGGAGTCCTTGTTGGCGTTGTTCGGGTCGAGCGGGTCGACGATCACGCCCGCATCGGCGCCGTTTCCTCCGCCCGAACCTCCGCCGACCTCCGTCCCTCCCCCGCCTCCGGAGCCGCCTCCGGATGAGCCGCCCATGCCGCCGCCCACGCCGCCGTCCGTGTCCGGGTTGACGGGTGGGTTGCACTCACAGCCTGCGATGAACGCGCCGAGGACACAGGCCAGGAGCAGACGGGAGCGCGGAACAAAAAAAAGTGGGGTCATGGCTGGGGAGACCTCTGGTTGATCAAAGCCCCGTGGGGCAACGACGGTGGGTGTTGATCGGCCCGATCAAGAAACGGACAGTATTGCAGGCACTGGGCTGCTGAGAAACGTGGGTCTTGCTCGTACTTGCGCGAAATCAGTGGCGTCTGTCACGCGCGCGGTGAACGAAGGTCCGGTAGATGCCGAGGTTCGGGGGGACCGTGTCGACCATCAACTCGGGGTGCCACTGCACGCCGAGGAGGAACTGGTCTTTCCCTTGAAATTCAATGGCTTCGATGACCCCATCGGGCGAAGTGGCGGAGACGATCAGCCCCGCTCCGACGGCCTTGACCGCCTGGTGGTGCGTCGAGTTGACCATCAACTGGCCTTTGCCACCCAGACACTCCGCGAGCACCGTCTGGTCTTTGACGTCGATCGGGTGCTGCGGCTGCGCGCGATCATGCTTCTGCTCGTGGGGCTTGGCCCCCGCGATCTCGGTCGCGATGTCCTGCACCAGGGTGCCGCCGTAGGCGACGTTGAGCAGTTGCATGCCGCCGCACACGCCGAGCACCGGCAGCTTGCGCTGCAGCGCGACCTTCAACGTCGCCAGCTCGAAGCTGGTGCGTCCGGGCTTGAGCTCGCCCAGGCCCTGCTTCGCCTGGTCGCCGTAGGCCTCCGGCGGAATGTCGAAGGCCCCGCCGGTGATCAGCAACCCCGACACGCGGTCGAGGTATTGATCGATGAGGGCGCGGTCGTCGGTGTACGGGAGAATGAACGGGAGCCCCCCCGCGCGGAGCACGGCCTCGGCGTAGGCCGCCTTGAGCTCATAGCGGGGAAACGGCGCATCGGGCGTCGCGGCGCTGATGTCGGGCGTGATCGCGATGGAAGGCCGCCGCGGGTGACTGCTGTGGGGCTTCATCTGGCATCGAACAATGCCCTCGGATGCCGGGGAGCGCGAGAAATGGCCCTCAGGCTCCGAACGCGGCCTGCAGCGCGCGTGCACGGGCGGTGAGGTCGTCGGCCCGCAGCAGGTCGCTGGCCACCGCCGCACCCCACGCGCCGGCGGCGGCGACCGCAGCGATCGTCTCGAGGGTGATCCCCGCGATCCCCACCACGGGCAGGGGCGCCTCACGGGCGATGCGACCGAAGGCCTCGAGCCCGAGGGGGACGGCCGCCAGGGTCTTGGTGGTCGTGGTGAACACCGGGCCGAGGCCGACGTGATCGGCGCCCTGCTCTTTCGCCGCGCGAATGTCTTCGAGCGACCGCGTGGTGGCGCCGATCAGCGCGTCGGGACCCAGGAGCCGCCGCGCGACGGCGATCGGCAGGTCGTCAGCGCCGAGGTGGACCCCGTGGGCGCCTCCGGCGAGCGCGAGATCGATGCGGTCGTTGACGATCACCCGCGTGGAACCTGCGATCGCGACGACCGCCCGGATCATCACCAGGGCGTCGCGGTCACCAGTCTGCTCGAGCCGCAGCTGCAGCACGCCGACGCCCGCCGCGATCACCGCCCGCGCCTTCTCGACGACCGGCCGTTCGGGGCGGACCGAGTCATCGATCAGCGCGTACAACCCACGAGGGAGCTTGTGAGGCATGGTTCGCTGCTATAAGCCCGCCGCGTCAGCAGTCCCAAGCTTCCCAAGGAGCAGTCCCGTGAGCGACATCGAAATCCGCTACTCCGACAAACGCACCGTCGAGCGCTACATCAAGTTCGGGCTCGTCGACGAGAAGGCGTTCGAGAAGCACCTCAAGACGCTGCCCGACGTCGCCGAGAAGGGCGAGCGCCTGCAGGCCGAGGCCGACGAGTACATCCTCGACGAAGACCTCAACGAAGGCGCTGAGTAACCAGCCATGGCCGCCCGGGCGAGCGAGAGCTTCACGATGGGGGGGGCTGGTGACCAGCTCACCTTCAGCGCGTTCGTCCTGGGGCTCGCGTCGTCGGCCCTGATTCACCTCGGGGTGCACCAGAACCCCGAGACGGGGACGATGACGTTCGATCTCACCCTCGCCCGCCAGTCGATCGACGTGCTCTCGCTGCTGCGCGAGAAGACGCGCGGCAACCTCAGCGAAGAAGAAGAGCAGCTCTTCGCGTCGATCCTCGCTGATCTCAAGTTGCGCTTCGTCGAGAAGAGCAACGTCCAGGGCTGAGTGACGCTGCCTGCGTCCTACCGCTGGGCCGTCACCGTCGCGGTCATCGTGGGCTTCCAGGTCGCGCTGTCGGCCGCCTTCGATGTCGAAGAGGCCCTGCACATCGAGTCGCCTTCTGTCCTCGCTGAAGAGTCACCGATGTTCGGCACCGGTCTCTCACCCCAGGCCCAGCGGCAGGTCTGGCTCGCCAAGCGTTCCGGCTACCAGACGGCGGTCTCGGGAATGATGCCCTGGCGGATGTTGAGCTCCGCGATGCTGGCGGTCGGCTCGGCGCTCGTCTTCTTGCTCGCCATGCGCCTGCGACTCGCCGCGGAAGGTCGCGATCGCGCAGCGTCGTGGCTGGGCTACGCAGCGCTCGGGGCGGCGGTGCTGCGCTCGATCGACGGCGCCCAGAACCTGGTCATCGCCCGCACGGTCGCCATCGAGACGGGGCGCGCGTTGATCGCCTCGGACCTCCAGGATGCGCAGGCCGCCGCGATGGTGCTCACCGCGACCAGCAGCGCGGCCAGCGTTGCGTGGTCGCTGGTGATGGTCGCGGTCTTCATGACCCTCTCGAGCTACTTCCGCGCGGAGACCTTGCGCGCCGCCCTCGGCCGCGACGAGCCCTGAGCAGCGGGCGGTTTCGGCTCAGCGGGCTTCGTAGAGTTCGTGGCGTCGAAGGGCTTGAACCCGCTCCGGAAAGAGCTGCCACAACGGCTGCGGCTCCTGGTGGCGGTTCAAGTCGATCAACGCCGACGAGTTACGCGGAATGCGGAGGAGTTCCGCGCGGTCGATGCCCAGCACGCGCGCCACGTACCCCAGCGGCCACTTCTGCTGCAGCTTCTTGAACGCGGTGTCGTCCTCTTCGTCGTCCGGCAACTCGGCGTCTTCGTAGCGGAGGACTTCGCCTCCGACCCGCCGGCCGTTCGCGTAGGCGATGACCTGCTCGACCTCATCGGGGTCGAACGCGTAGGCGTGCACCGTCACCCGCAGGTGCTCTGACAGCCGGCGCGCGAGCGAGTGGTGGGTGAGGTACCAGCGGGCCCCGCGGCGGCCGTACGTGAACGGCGCGTCCCAGGCGAAGCGCGCGATCCGCGGGCCGCCCAGCACCGTCACCAGCAGGCCCGCGTCGTCGGGCGACTGCCCGTCTTCGGCGAGCGCGAGACGCGCGATCTGCTGCAGCCAGGCAGCGTCGACATCGGAGTACTGGCACAAATACCCGCCATGCGATTCCAAGAGGTCCCCCCAAGGGCCTTGTGCGCCGAGTGCGACTACAGCGGCGGCGCCAATACATGAACCCCTCTCTCACCACAATCTCTGGTTCATCGGAAACCCCCGGATTCGCTTGGATTTCATGACGCACCGCGCTGTCAGTAGACACACTTACACGATCGAACGGGTTCGGCACGCGGGTTGCGCGAGGGTGAGCGGCTCTTACCTTCCTTCACATGCGGATCGAAAAGTTCACGCTCAAGGCGCAGGAAGCAATTCAAGAAGGCCAGTCCCTGGCGCGACGCGCGAGCCACGGCAACTACGAGCCAGAGCACCTGCTGCGTGCCTTGCTCGATCAGCAGGACGGGGTCGTCGTGCCGATGCTGCAGAAGATCGGCGTCGACGTTCGCCTGCTCGGCCAGCGGCTCGACGAGGCCATGGGCCGGTTCTCGGTGATGAAGGGGGCCAGCCCCTCGCTCTCGAATCGACTGGTCTCGTTGCTCGAGCGCGCCGAGGACGACGCGAAGGCGCTCAAGGACGACTTCACGAGCTCCGAGCACGTGCTGATGGCCTTCACCCAGGACAAGGGGAGCGCCGGCGAGTTGCTCAAGGCGTCGGGGGTGAGCAAGGACCGCGTCAGCGCCGCGATCAA
>JBBRUE010000445.1:0-6177 GCA_038248085.1 Myxococcales bacterium
ACGCAGTTCGGCGGGTGGCCCTGGAAGCGCGATGACCCGGTACACCCGCGCGAGCAGGGCCGCTTCGCGAAGCACGCTGACGGGAAGGTCGAGAGCCGCTGATCACCAAGCACGCCGACTGAGAGGTCGCGCGTCGGCCGTCAACTCCGCAGCCACTTCCACAACGTCCGGAAGCCGGGAAAGAGGACGAACCAGGCCTGGCGGACGCGCCGCGCGGCAGCGCCGGTGGTGAAGGTGAGCGCCTGCTCGAGCAGCAGCTTCGCCTCGTCGCGTTGCTTCTCCTTCACCAGCAACCGCGCGAGCGTCAACGTGGCCTCGAGGTGCTGCGGCTCGAAGAGCAGCGCGTCTCGCAACAGTCGAATCGCGCGCGGCCGGCCCTCGCGTCCCATCTGCGCGTCCGCGGCCTGGAGCAGCACCTTGACGCCGTCGGCCCTGCGCCCGCGGGTGACGTGAAACTGGGTCACCTTCTCCCACGCGTCGAGGTCGCTCACCTTCGCCTGGGCGATCTGCAGCCACAGGCTCAACGCCTTGTCCGAGAAGCCCCGCGCGTCGAGATCGTCGGCCGTGATGCGGAAGCTCTCCAGCGCGAGCGACGGCTGGCCCGTCAGCATCAGCAGCGGCCCGAGCTTCGCGTGCACCACCGCGTCACCGGGGTTCGCGGCGAGGATCTTCTTCAGCTCGGCGATCGCCTTCTTCGGCTTCTTCCGCCCGCGGAACTCTTCCGCCCGGCGCAGGGTGTCTTCACGGCCGACGGGAGCTGTCTTCGCGAAGCCGAACATTGACCGGTGAGCCTACGCACCGCCTCTCGCCCGCCGCGCTGTGCGACAACTCTTTCCGTTTGTGTCGAAACGATCACTCGACGACGGGCGTTACCGGGCCAATGGACGTGCGCAACGCAAGCCGCGGTAGCCGCAGCGTCAAGAGCAGCGCCAACACCGCGAGGCCCAGCGCCACGCGGTAGACGACGAGGATCGCCTGCGTGAAGGCCTCTCTGAGTGCGGCGCCTACCGCGTCGATGGCGCCGAAGAGCATCGGCCGGCGCGCCTCGATGGTGGCCTTCACCCCCGCGACGGCCTCGACGAAGGCCTGGTCCGCCGCCTGCGCGCCCGCGGCCTCGAGCTGCGCGTCGAGCGTGGTGAGGGCCCGTTCGTCCCGGGGGCGCTCCGTCGGCAGCGCGATACCGTCGCTGTGGGTCAGCAGCTCCGCCCACGCCACGTCGTCGTTCGCCGCGTGCCGCAGCTTCGAGCGGGTCACCGTGAAGCGCGCCCGCACCACCGCACGAATGCCCCCCGCCTCGGCCGCGGCCTTGAGCTTCTCGTCAGCCAGCGGGCTCGTCGCCACCAACTGCCGCGCGAGGGCCTCACCGTCGAGCGCACGCGTGGCGACCGACAGCGCGCCCTCGAGCTGCTCGTTCACCTTCGCCTTCAACGCCTCCGGTTCGAAGCGCGTGGTGGGGCCGCCCTCCTCGCTGGCGCCTCCCGGTCGGCCGGAGGCGAAGCGCTGCACCACGTCGGGTGGCAGGCCGCGCGTCGCCTCCTCCATGCGGTGCGTGAGCTCGTGCGAGAGCGTGGTGGCGAAGAGGCTGCCCACCACCGCGATGCCCACCGTCGAGCCCATCTGGCGGAAGAACGTCACCATCGACGTCGTCACCCCGAGCTGCTGGGGCGGCACCGCGTTCTGAATGGCGATCGTATACAGCGGGATCGACGGGCCCAGCCCCAGGCCGAGCAGCACCATCTTCACCGTCAGCTCGCCCTGCGTGCTCGAGGACGTGAGGGTCAGCGCCATCACCGTGAAGCCGACGATGAGCAGCACCAGGCTGCCGAGCATCAGCGGCTTGTACTTGCCGAAGCGCGAGACGAGCTGACCCGAGAGCACGTTGCCGGCCACCACGCCCATCACCAGCGGGCTGATGGTCAGGCCGCTCGCCGTCGCGGTCACCCCCACCACGTTCACCATGAACAGCGGCAGGAAGACCATCGGCGTGAGGAAGGCCCCGCCCAGCACGAACACCGTGGCGCAGCCGAGGGCGACGGTTGGGTTCTTGAACAGCCGGAGGTCGACCAGTGGGTGCTTCACCCGCAGCTCCCAGGCGATGAAGCCCACCACCCCCGCAGCCGCGAGCGCGAAGAGGGAGCGCACGTGCCAGTCGGTCCACAGGTAGCCGAGCTCGCCGGGCTGCACCTCGGGTTTGCCCAGGGTGAGCGCGATGAGGAAGGGCACCACCGCAGTCGCGAGCAGCACCGCGCCGAAGACGTCGATGGTCGGGTGCGCCACGACGCGCGGCTTGAGCGGAGGCATGCGCAGCAAGATGAAGGTCAGCGCGATCGCCCCGATGGGGAGGTTGATGAAGAAGACCCAGTGCCACCCGAAGGCGTCGGTGATGAAGCCACCCAGCAGCGGGCCGACGAGCGAGCTGACCCCGAACACCGCGCCGAAGAGGCCCGAGTACTTGCCGCGCTCCGAGGGCGGGAAGAGGTCGGCCACCACCGCGAAGGCCGAGGTGAACAGCGACGCCGAGCCCACGCCCTGCAACGCGCGGAACGCGATGAGCTGCGCGGTCGTCTGCGAGAACCCGCACAGCGCGGAGGCCACGAGGAAGACCACCACCCCGAAGACCACGATGCGCTTTCGGCCGAAGACGTCGCTGAGCTTCCCGTACACCGGCACGAGCACCGTCGAGGCCACGAGGTATGCGGTGGTGATCCACGTGTAGAGCGAGGCGTCGATGTGCAGCGACTTCTGCATCTCGGGGCCGGCCGTGGCGACCACCGTCTGGTCGAGCGCCGCGAGGAACATCGCCAACAGCATGCCCGCCAGCGCCTGCATCTTCTCGCGGTGCGACAACTGGGTGGGGTCAGGCGCGATCACGGACGGCACGGATAACCGAGTGACGCGACCGCTGCGCCCCTATTCCGGACATGAAACGGCCCCGCGCGTCCAGTTGGGACACCACGGGGCCGGGACCGTCGAAGCGGGTTCGACTTACTTCTTCTTCTCGTCCTTGACGGGCTTCTTGCCTTCGCGCGCCTTGACGCCCTCGAAGAGGGTCTTCATGTCGGCCGCCGGCTGGCCCTTCTTCACGAGGATGGTGTTCACCGCGCGCAGGATCTTGGTGCGGACCTTGCGGGTGACCAGGGTGTCCTTGGAGGCCGCGTTGATCTGCTTCTCGGTGACGCCACGGCCGAGCTGCACCGGCTTCTTGATCTCGAGCTCGGCGTACTTCTTGGTCGCCGTCTCCTTGTTGTGGCGCTTGCCCCAGCGCTTCTGCATCAGGTCGCGCGCGGTCTCATCGAACGACTCGATGCGCTTGCTGGTGATCGCGAGCTGCTTCGGGGTGATGCTCTTCGACGTCAGGAAGGTCTGGAAGGTGCCCATGGCGGAGTCCGGGTTCTGAAGGGTTGAGAGACGAAAGAGGCGGCTGTATGCCCACCCTGCCGGGGAAAAGCAATGCTCCACCGTGATCAACTTGATCCAGACTCCGGGTTGTGTGTATGGAGCGCCTCCCTTTTTCCGCAGGTTCCAAACTCATGGCGAAGACGTCCTCCGTAAACAAGAACGAGCAGCGCAAGCAGGTCGTCGCGAAGTACCGGGTGCGCCGCAACGAGCTCAAGGCGATCATCAAGAACCCGCTGACCTCCGGTGAGGACCGCGCGGCCGCCCAGATGAAGCTCGCCAAGCAGCCCCGCGACGCGAACCCGATCCGCGTGACGCTCCGCTGCGCGATCACCGGCCGTCCCCGCGGCAACCTCCGCAAGTTCGGTCTGTCCCGCATCCAGTTCCGCGAGAAGGCCCTCGCCGGCGAGCTGACCGGCGTCGTCAAGGCGAGCTGGTAAGCCCCTTCCACTTTTCAGGAGAAACACCATGAGCCGCGTATGTCAGGTCACGGGCAAGCGCCCGATGGTTGGCAACAATGTCAGCCACGCCAACAACAAGACGAAGACCCGTTCACTTCCGAACCTCCAGAAGCACCGCTTCTTCGTGGCGACGAAGAAGAAGTGGATCACCCTGCGCGTGTCGGCGCACGGGCTGCGCATCATCAACAAGCGCGGCATCGACCGCGTGTATTCCGAGCTCCTGGCGGCCGGCGAGAAGATCTAACTCTTCGCCGTAGCTGCTGAAGTGCTCCCGGGCCGCGCTTCCTCCATCGAGGGAACGCGGCCCGAGGTGTTTCCCGCGGTCGCGCAGCCGATGCGCGGGCGTCACCAGGCGCAGGAAACGAACTGCCCGGTACGACAGCCCTGCCGCGATCCCCGGCGGAACACGAATGCTCCACCCCCACGGCCCCGAGCGAACGGGGGGTGGTCCACTGCTTGCTCTCGCGGTGCGCAGGGCCGGACCGACACGAGCTGCGAATGTCCCCCGGGACACGCGCCGAGTGTCTGTGACCGACAGGGAGTGGCGCGTTCATGAAACTCATTCACGGTCTGACCGCCGGCGTGTTGCTCGCCGTCGTGGCGTCGTGCAGTTCCGCTCCGTCGTTCGGGGGCGCCGACATCCCCAACTCCACCGGAGGCAACGGCGGCGGCGGCTTCATCAGCGGCTCCGGGGGCGGGAGCGCTACCGGTGGCGGCAGCAGCGGCTGCACCAGCACCGCCCAGTGCGCCGCGGGCTTCACCTGCGACAACGGGGCCTGCGTCGCGCCCGAGACAGAGACGAACCGCGGGCTGGGAGACGCGCCGCCGGTCGCCACCCCGCGCTACGTGTACGCGCTCAACCCGACGGCCGCGTCGGTCGCGCGCATCGACCCGACGTCGCTGCAGATCGAAGCGGTGCCCGTCGGCCCAAGCCCGGTGGGTCTCGCCGCGCTGCCCCTGGAGGACGCCGCGGTGGTGCTCTCGCTGGGTGACGGCTCGCTCTCGGTGCTCGACAGCTCGACGCTGCCGACGAAGGTGACGCGCGTCTCGCTCAAGCGGCAGTACTCGAGGCTCTCGGTCTCCCCTGACGGGAAGTTCGCCGTGGCCTGGCCGAGCCCCACCAGCGCTCCGGCGTCGGGCGCGGAGGGCATCTTTGCGTTGGTCGATCTCTCGAAGGTGCGCAGCAACGCGACCGAGGCCGTGCAGGAGCGCGCCGGCGGCTACCGCATCACCGACGTCATCTTCCGCACCGAGGCCGGGGTGAGCACCGCCCTCTACGTCTTCGCGAAGTCGACCGTGTCGACCTTCAACCTCACCACCGGCGCCGCCCTGCCGGTGCGCCTCACCCTGCCCGCCTCGATGTCGGCGGATGTGACGAGCCGCGAGGTGGTGTCGAGCACCGACGGCCGGGTGGTGATGCTGCGCAGCACCATCGCGCCGGAGCTCGCCTCGTTCGACGGCGTGCGCATCGACACCGTACCGATCCCCGAGATCGCCACCGACCTCGACCTCGTGCCCGACGGGACGGCGGCGGTCGCGGCGCTGCGGAGCGCAGGCAGCGTGGCGTACATCGAGGTGCCGGCCGACCTGATCACCCCCGCGGGCATCGAGACCTTCAACCTCGACGGAGGCGTGGTCGGGCAGATCGCGCTCCCGCCCCAGGTGCCGGGCACCGGGATGTTCGCCCTCGTCTACTCGTCGGTGACGAACGCCGAGTCGTTCGCGCGCATCGACCTGCCCTCGGGCATGGTGACGCGCTACCCGCTCGAGAAGAAGGTCGAGGAGATCGCGATCTCGCCCGACGGCTTCTCGGCGTTGATCATCCACAAGGCCGATCCCGCGACGACCGCGACGGATCCCTACGAGGCGGCGGTGGACCGCGACCAGGGCTTCTCGGTGTTCGACGTGCGCTCGGGGTTCTGGCAGCTGCAGCGCACCGGCACGACGCGGCCCAGCCGCTACGCCTTCTCGCCCGCGGGCGGGTACGTGGGGGTCGCGCTGAGGGACGACGCGATCAAGCGCTTCCAGTTGATGGCGGTGAACCTCGGCACGCTGGTGTCGACGACGTTGCCGCTGGCCTCGACGCCGCTCTTCATGGGCACCGTGCCGCAGGCGCCGGGCGTGACACCGCACCGGGTGTTCGTCAGCCAGGACCACCCCGCCGGGCGGATCAGCGTCATCCAGCTCGACACCGGCCAGGTACGCACCGCCACGGGCTTCACCCTCAACGGGGAGATCAACTGATGCCTACCTCGACTGAAGTTCCCTCGCCGATGAGGGGCTGGTCGTTCCTCGCCAGCGCGCTCCTGCTCGTGGTCAC
>JBBRUE010000446.1:0-6176 GCA_038248085.1 Myxococcales bacterium
ACCATCGTCGTCCCCGTCTCCAATCTCCCGCCGTCGTTCACCCTCTTTGAGGTGGTCAACGACCAGTACAGCCTCGTCTTCACCGCGGCGATGGAAGGGAAGATCGCCGTCAAGGGGCAGGACCTCTCGCTGCAGGACGCAATTGCCCAGGGCGTGGCCAAGCAGCGCAAGGACGTCTACGTCATCCCCCTCACCGACATCTCGAAGGGCCGCGTCGCCCTCGGCGAAGTGTCGCTGCTGTTCCAGTTCGTCGCGCCGCCCCCGGAGCCGCCGAAGGCCGAACTCCCGCTCGAAGTGCGCGGCGGCATCCTCAAGCAGATGGATCAGTTCTTCTTCCTGATCCTCGCGGCCTCGCTGTTCATCCACTTCTCCGGCGCGACCTTCATCGCGTGTCAGCCGATCGTGGAGGAGCGCGAACTGACCCTCGACGAGCTCCCCGATCGCTTCGTGAAGGCGATGATGCCAGTCGACGTGAAGCCTGCTCCAGTGCAGGTCGCGGACAACGGGAAGAAGGACGAGGTCAAGGACGAGAAGAAGGACGAGGTAGCGGAGAAGAAGGCCGACAAGCCGGCGGCGCTCGCGGCCAAGGTCTCGCGGTCGGGTCTGCTCAAGGTAATCGGTTCTTCTGGCGGCGGCGGCGCATTCGAAGATGTGCTCGGCAGCTCGAGCGGCGTCGGCGACGTGGCCAACGCCCTCTCGGGCGCCAGCGGCGTTGGTGTCGCGACGGCTGACGCGCTCGGCGCTGGCGGCCCCAAGGGTGGCACGGCGGGCTCCGCGGCCGGCATCGGTGATCTCGGCACCAGCGGCGGCGGCAACGTCGCCCTCGCGGAAAAGGGCACGGCCACGGTGCGCGGCGGTGTCTCGATGCAGGCCCCCGAAGTCGACTCGGCGAACGTCGATCGCGAGAAGCTCGCGGCCTACGTGCGCAGCCGCAAGGGTGCCATCCAGCAGTGCTACGAGAAGGAGCTCAAGCGCAACCCGAGCCTCAAGGGCAAGGTCGTCGTGCGCTTCAGCATTACGCCCGCGGGCCGAACGAGCGACATTGACATCGAAGAGAACACGCTGGGCAACGAGGCCGTCGCCTCCTGCATCAAGACGACGATCCGCGGCTGGGTGTTCCCGTTCAAGCCCGACTCCGACGTTGCTGTCGCATACCCGTTCGTCTTCGCTCCCGCGTCCTGAAGTCGGCGACTCGCCAAGCGGTAGGCGCGTGACACAATGTGTCCGCGCCCAATGGATCGCGTCGTTCTCCTCTCAGGTTCGCCTCTCTTCGAGATGCTCTCCAACCAGGAGTTGGAGGCGGTGTGCGCGCTCCTCACGCCCCGCGACCTCCCGGCTGGAGGCACCATCTTCACCGAGGGGGCGCTAGGTGACGGCCTGTACCTGGTCGCTTCCGGCGAGGTGGAGGTCTTCCACGGCGCCAATCTCGGACCCATCGCC
Organism: Myxococcales bacterium; assembly: GCA_038248085.1. GTDB lineage: Bacteria > Myxococcota > Myxococcia > Myxococcales > Myxococcaceae > Archangium_A. The sequence goes on from JBBRUE010000446.1 coordinate 1,441, forward strand.
ACGCTCGGCGTCGGTGAGTGCTTCGGGGAGATGGCGCTCGTCGACAAGGACTACCGCTCGGCCACGGTGAAGGCCCGAACGGACGTTCAGCTCCTGCACCTGTCCCCCGAGGGGCTCGCCCAGTTTCGCAAGGTGCAGAAGGACGGCTTTGCGTTCCTGGTGATGAACATCGCGCGGTTGCTCTCGGCGCGCCTGCGGGAAGCCAATCGCCACCACCCCGGATGAATCCGGGATCCCCTGTGGGTCACTGAGGAGAGACTGCTGATTGATTCAGTACTCTCATTGACTTACATGCCTCGGGACCTTAGGTTTCGTCGTCTTCTAGAGCAGTTGGGGGCACCCACGTGATCCGTCGAGCCATCTTTCTCCTCGCTGTCGTCGCAGCGACGTTCACGTTCGCGCAGGCGCCGGTGGCGCCCGAAGCGAGTGATGCGTCGAAGGTGCCCGACCCCGAGAAGGTCAAGACGAGCGCAGATTCGGTCGGCCGCATGCGCGGCGCCCTCAAGGACGTGCTCCAGAAGCTCGAAGAGGCGCGCAACACGAAGGACGTGGTGAAGCTCAACTGCGTCAACGAGAAGCTGACCCAGATTAAGGGCCTGTTGCGCATCTCCGAGCAGTCCGACGTGCAGTTGCAGGAAGCCGTGGCGCGGAAGGAAACCGCTACCGCCGAACACGAGTTCACCAAGGTGACGATCGCCCGCTCGAAGGTCGAGCAGCTCCGCGCCGAAGCCGAGCAGTGCATTGGTCAGCTGGCCTTCCGCACCGATGAGAACCTCACCGTCGAGGTCGACATCCCGGACTACCTGCCGCCCGGTGATCCAACCCAGATGCCTCCGCCGACACCGATCGACTCCCGGCCTCCGCCGGCGAGTCCGACGATGTAACGGCGTTCACACAGCCCATTGAGAATGAAAGAGAGTTGGCTTGCACACCTCGTGTGCTATGGCCGACGGACCGCGATGAACTGGTTGAGGGGAACAGGAGTTCGCGCAGCATTGATGCTCGGGCTGTTGCTCGGGGTGTCGGCGTTTGCGCAGGTGGCGAAGGCGCCAGGCTTCAAGATCGGCGAGGGCCGGCTTCACCCGTTCCTCGAGATCGATGGTCGCTACGACTCGCTCGTCGGCTTCTTCTCGATCAGCTCCGCCGGTGCGCCGGTGCCGTCGGGAGAGATCATCTTCCACGTGCGCCCGGGCCTGAAGTTCGACCTCGACACGCCCTCGACCTTCGTCGGGTTCAACGGCTCGGCAGAGTACCTCTGGTACACCGGCTTGCTGTCGCCCGGCTCCAGCAGCCTTTCTCGTTTCCACGCGAACGTGGGGTTGGACACCAAGTTCAATCGCGATGGCGCGGCCGAAGTGGACCTCGGGGACAACCTCGTGCGCAGCGATCGCACCCAGAACCCGGTGCTGGGTGTCGGTGCGATCTCGCTGTTCAACAACGTGTACCTGGCGGTCCCGATCCATCCGGGAGGCCGCGCGCTCGAAGTGACCCCGAAGGTGTCCTGGGCGGTAGAGTTTTTCGAGGCACTGCTGCCGGGCTTCGTGCCGGCGTGCGTAGTGGGTCAGCAGTTCTGTGACCCCGACCTGATCAGACAGTCGAACTACAGCAACGTGAACTTCGGCCTGAACGCTCGCTGGAAGTTCCTGCCCAAGACGGCCGTGATCGTGGACGTCAACGCGGACTACCGCTCGTACTTCAGCAACGCGGCAGCGACCAAAGTGCTTTTTCGGGCGCAGGCGGGTCTGGCGGGCCTCATCTCACCGCGAATCGCCGTGACGCTGCTGGTCGGCTATGGCGGCGACTTCACCAACGGGTCCATTCACACGGTGATCGGCACCGCCGAGTTTTCCTACACGATCACTGAGCACTCGCGCATCGCGGTGGGCTACGCGCGCAACACCGTCGCCGTTCCCCTCATCGGAACGATGATCGATGATCGCGGCTACCTCCGCGGTGGGCTCGGTCTGATGGGCGACCGGCTCCTGCTCAACGCGCAGATCTCTGCGGACTACTTCACGTTCCTCGGGGCGCCCGTCTCGGCCACGGCGCCCGTCCCCAACCCGGTGCGCAACGACTTCCTGTTGAGCCTCGCCGTCGGCCCCACCTTCACCGTGACCTCGTGGTTCGACGTGAGCGCCGGCTACACGCTGACCTTCCGCACCTCGACGTCGAACTTGCCGTCGCTGAACTTCCCGCGGCACGAAGTGCTGCTGCGGCTCGCCTTCCACTACTGATGCGTACCCTCGGAGTCGTGATTGCGGCGGGGCTCGCGACGGGCTTCGCGGCGTGTCGTCTCCCGTCGACCCTCGGCAACGTCAACCCGGGGCTGCTGATCACCGACGCGGGGGCCTCCAACACCCTCGCAGCGAACGATCTCCTCGAGGTGCGGGTCTACCAGGAGACCGATCTGAGCGGCGTGTACCGCGTCGACCCGGACGGGCACATCGACTTCCCGCTCTGCGGCAAGGTGACGGTGGGCGGGCTCACCGCCAGTGGTGCTGCCGAGGCGATCACCAACTGCCTGAAGAACGGCTTCGTGCGGCGCCCGCAGGTCTCGGCGCTGGTGAAGGAGTTCAACTCCAAGAAGGTCTTCGTCTTCGGCGAGGTCTCGAAGCCCGGCTCCTTCTCCTACGAAGAGGGCATGACCATCATCCACGCCATCTCGCAGGCGGGCGGCCTCACGCGCTCGGCGGCGAAGAACAGCGTCAACGTGACGCGGGTGGTGGACGGCAAAGAAGTGAAGGTGCCGGTGAAGGTCGAAGACATCGTCATCGGTCGCGAGAAGAACTTTCAGCTCGTGCCGGGCGACATCATCTTCGTGCCCGAGAGCTTCATCTGAGGCGTCAGCCGCCGAAGCGCCGCGGCTGCCACCCGACGTCCTTCACGAACGCGGCGCACACCGACGTGAGCTGGGAGCCGAGTGCACGCGAGGACGCCGCCAGGTCGCCGAAGCGCGGCTCGTAGGGCGCCCCGTCGATGCGGCACACCCGTCCGCCCGCCTCTTGGACCAGCAGCGCCCCGGCGGCCGTGTCCCAGGGCTTGAGGCCGAACTCGAAGTAGCCGTCGAACCGTCCCGCGGCGACGTACGCGAGGTCGAGCGCAGCACTCCCGAGGCGGCGCATGCCCTGGGCCTGGGTGACCAGGCGATTGAAGAGCCCCAGCGGGACCTCGGGGTGCAGGTGCAGGTCGTAGGGGAACCCCGTGCACAACAGCGCGCGGTCGAGCGACGAGGCCGTCCCGGTGCTCAGGCGCCGTCCGTTGAGCGTCGCGCCCTGTCCCCTCGCCGCGGCGAAGAGTTCGTCGCGCATCGGGTCGAACACCACCCCGGCGAGCAGCGCGGTCTCGCCCGAGGGCACCGGACCTTCCACGGCGATGGTGACGGAGAAGTGTGGAACGCCGTGGGCGTAGTTGGTGGTGCCATCGAGCGGATCGACGAACCAGGTAAAGGCCCCCTGCCCCACCGCCCCCGTCTCCTCGGCGAGCACCGCGTGCTGTGGCACGTCCCGGGCCAGTCGGGCGAGGATCACCGCCTCGCTGGCGCGATCCGCATCGGTGACGAGATCCGAGCGCCCTTCGCCCTTGAACTCGATGGTGCGGGCCTCGTCGAACTTGCGGCGCAAGACGGCACCGGCCTCGCGAGCGAGCGACTCCGCGAGCGACAGCAGGTCGCTCATGGCGAGGCTGGCTCGGCGAGGATCGCCTCGATCTCCTGCAACCACGTCGAGAGGAGGCTCTCGTCGAACCCCTCGTGCACGTGACGGATGACGCCCTTGCGGTCGATCAGGAACGCGGTGGGCATCAGCTTCACCTTCAGTTTCGATTCGGCGAGGCGCGCCTCGGGGTCGAGGAGCACCGGCAGCGAGACCTTCGCCTCGGCGAGGAAGGCGTTGATGGGCTGCGGGTCGGCATCGATGTTGATGGTGAGGACCTCGAGGCCACGCGCGGCGAACTCCTTCTGCATGTCCTGGTACAGCGGGAGCGCGTCACGGCAGGGCTCGCACCACGTAGCCCACACGTCGAGGAGCACGACGCGACCGCGCATCGACGAGAGCGTCCACGGCTCGCCCCCCGGGTACCGCGGCAGCGCGAGCTCGAGTGGGCCAGCCGACACCGGGGGGTTGGAGGGCGTCGTGAGCTCCGGCTTGGTCGCCGTGGTGACACAGGCCGAGAGAAACAACGAGACGACAAGGAGCAGGCGCATCACCGGCCTCCGAGGCGAGCGAGCAGCGTGTCGATGAAGCCGCCGAAGCTGCCATTGGACATGACGAGCAACACGTCGCCCGCCTTCGCGTCGCGCGTCACCTCGTCGAGCATCGCAGCGACGGTCGTCTCGGCGACGGAAGGAATACCCTGGGCGGTCAGCTCCCGGGCAAGGCGCGGCACGTCGAGCTCTTCGCCCTGGGGAATCTTGTCGTGGCGCTCCGGCACCTTGATCGACGCGCGCGCGGCGCCGGTGAAGGCGTGGGCGTAGTCGTCCTGGTGGATGTTGCGCCGCGAGGTGTTCGAGCGCGGCTCGAAGATCGCCCACAGCCGCCGGCCCGGGTAGCGGCTGGCGACGGCGGCGATGGTCTCCCTGACCGCGGTGGGGTGGTGCGCGAAGTCGTCGATCACCAGGACGCCCTGCGGTTCCCCGCGGACTTCCTGGCGGCGCTTGACGCCTTCGAAAGATGCGAAGCCGGTCGCGATTTCGTCGAACGAGAGGTCCACCGCGAGGCCCGCCGCGAAGACGCCGAGCG
>JBBRUE010000447.1:0-6176 GCA_038248085.1 Myxococcales bacterium
ACCGCGAGGGGGGAGGGCCGCGGCGAGGCCGAAGGTGATCGGAATGGCGAGGGCGAGCCCGCGCACCACCACTTGCCACTCGGGAGAGGCGTTCATGCGGTGAAGATGTACGCGGCGCAGTCGTGCTAAAAAAACACATAATTCGGCACGGTTCGTTCTGTATTAAAGAAGTCTGATGGACTCCGAGCGCATCAACTTCCACCACCTCCACTACTTCTGGGCGGTGGCGAAGGACGGCAACCTGACCCGCACGGCGAAGCGTCTGCGGGTCGCGCAGTCGGCGCTCTCGGCGCAGATTCGCCAGCTGGAAGACTCCCTCGGGGAGGCGCTGTTCACCCGCGAGGGACGCCGGCTGGTGCTCACCGAGGCGGGGCGCATCGCCCTCGAGTACGCGGAGGACATCTTCGCGACCGGCCAGGAGCTCCGGTCGACGCTCCAGCAGGGCCGGCGGCGCGAGCAGGTGCTGCGGGTCGGCGCGGTGGCGACGCTGTCGCGCAACTTCCAGGAGTCCTTCATCCGGCCGCTGCTGAGCCAGCCCGACCTGCGGCTCCAGCTGCACTCGGGGAGCCTCGACGACCTGCTGCTGCGGCTCTCGACCCACGCGCTCGACCTCGTGCTCTCGAACCGCCCGCCGCCGCGCGAGCCCGGGCGGGACTGGCGTTGTCGCCGCATCGCGCGGCAGCCGGTGAGCCTGGTGGGGCACAAGCGCCGCCGGGCGTTCCGGTTTCCCGAGGACCTGCGGGAGGTGCCGTTGATCGTCCCCGGGCCGGACAGCGACGTGCGCACGGAGTTCGACGCGCTGTGTGCGCAGCTCGACGTTCCATTGCGCCTGCTCGCCGAGGTCGACGACATGGCGACGATGCGGCTGCTGGCGCGCGACACCGGGGCCATCGCGCTCGTGCCGTCGATCGTGGTGCGAGATGAGCTGCGCAGCCGCGCGCTGCACGAGTACTGCGTGGTGCCGGGCGTGTTCGAGACCTTCTACGCCATCACCGTCGCGCGGCACTACCAGCACCCGTTGCTCCGCTCGCTGCTCGGGCGCGACGAGGCCGACCTGCTCGCGATGGAGGTGTAGCTCAGCCGGCGACCTCAGCCGGCGACGCGCTGCCTCTTGAGCAACAGCGCGGCGTTGATGGTCATCACCAGGTTGCCGAGCGCGACGGCCTCGTAGCGGTACTCAGGAAAGCGCGCCGCGAGCACGGTGGCGAGGAGGTAGCCGGCCGCGGTCAACCACACGCCCGGCATGAACACCGTGGTGATGACGCCGGCGATGAAGAACCACGCGGCGGTCATGAACGGGACGGACCGCGGGCCGACGTCGCCGATGGTGAAGTGCACGACGACCAGGGCGATGGTCTGCACCGTCAGCGAGAACACCATCAACCGCATCAACTGCCTGTTGAGCACGGTGCGGTCGGCCCGCGACCTCCAGGCGATGAACATCAACACCAGCGTGCTCGCCCCGGACACCAGCGCGTCGAGCAGCATCTCGGAGCCCGCGGCGCGCGCGATCAAGGGCCTGCCGGCGATCGGCGCGATGATCCACAACACGCCGACCCCGAGCGCGGTGAGCATGCGCAGCGCGTTGCCGGTGCGCGGGTCGAGGCTCTTCTCGAGGGCCTCGAGGCGGGTGAGCTCGTCGCGCCTCGCCTGCTCCGCGGCCAACGCCTGCGCGACCTCGGCCCCCAGCGCCGCGTCGGGCGAGGTGAGCTCACTGAGCAGCGACTGCGCCGAGCGCGCTGAGCCTGCTGCCAGCTCGAAGCGCACCATGGCGCGCACCGCGACCTGCAGCCCGTGGCGCGCGCGGACGTTGTGCGGCCAGCCGCGCAGGGCCTGCTGGAACCCAAAGCGGCACTCCGAGAAGAGGTCGAACACCCGGCGGGCGTCGGGAGCAGGCGTCACGAAGAGCGACTGCAAGTCGGCGAGCCGCGCCTCGGCCTGGGTGGTGAGCTCGAGCGACCCGAGGTGCGCGAGGAAGTCCTCGAGGGCGAGGCGCACCGCGAGCGCGCTGGCCGGCCGCTGCGTGGGGTCGGCGCTCATGCAGAGGCGGGCGAGGGCGGCGAGCTCCATCGGGGCGTCGTCGGGCAGCACCGGCGAAGAGGCGAGCACGCTCTCGACGAGGCGCTCGGGGGTCGAGGCGTCGTGGGGCGCGCGACCGGTGAGCAGCTCGCACAGCACGGCGCCCAGCAGGTACACGTCGGTGAGGGCAGAGATGATGGCGTGCTCGCCGCCGAGCATCTCGGGGGCCATGTACACCGGCGTGCCGGCGAGCTGGCGCGCGGGCCCTGGCGCCGAGGCGATGCCCCAGTCGACGAGGTAGACCTCACCGAAGGCGCCGACCATCACGTTGTCGGGCTTCACGTCGCGGTGCACCACGCCGCGGGCGTGCGCGTAGTGGAGCGCGTTGCACACCGCGATGAAGATGCGCAGGTGCGCCTCGAGGGGCGCGCGGCTCGGGGCGTGGGCGGCGAGCGCGTCGGGGTCGCGCAGCAACGAGGCCCAGCTCAGGCCCTCGATGCGCTTCATCACCAGCACCGGGAGCCCCTCGGCGTCGAGGCCGAGCTCGTGCACCGGCACGATGTTGGGGTGCTCGAGCGAGCCGGAGAGCCACGCTTCTGAGAGCAGCGCCTCGACGTCGTCCGGCCCCGCGCGGCCGGGCGCGAGCCGCTTCACCGCCACCTTGCGGCCGAGCGTCACCTGGGTGGCCAGGCGCACCACGCCCATGCCGCCCTGGCCGAGGGTCGCTTCTTCCTCGAGGGCCGGCGGCGGGCGGCCGAGCGCGCGGAGCAGCGCCAGCACCCGGGCGCCGTCGTGCGCCTCGCGCGGGGGCGCCACCGTGGAGTTGGGGTTGCGCACGAGCGTCTGCGCGTCGCCGGACAGCGTGTGCACCAACTCGGCGGCTCGGCTCGGGGGACTCAGGCGGGCCGCAGGCTACCGCGCGCGCGGCAGGAATCACCGTGCTTTGCGGACAGTGCAGGGGTGAACGAGCCACACTGCGCCCATGTTCGGATTCGGAAAGAAGCAACCCGACGACGGCCACGCGCTCACCCAGCCGATCCCCGCGGGGTGGGCGGTGGTCGACCTGGGCCTGCTCGGCGCGGGCGGCATGTCGCGGGTGTACCGGGTGCGCGACGAGACGCTGGGCCGCGAGGTCGCCTTCAAGGTGCTGCGGCCCGAGCTGGTGAAGGAAGACGTGGCGGTGGTGCGCTTCATCGAAGAGGCGCGCATCACCGCGCAGCTCGACCACCCCAACATCCCCGCGGTGTACGCGCTGGCGGCCGACAAGAAGCGCTCGACCTGCTTCACCATGAAGGTGCTCGAGGGCCAGAGCCTGCAGCAGGTCATCGAGCAGAACGAGCGCGAGGGCATCGACGGGCTCTTCGCGGCCCTCGACGTGATGGTGCGCGTGTGTGACGCGGTGTCGTTCGCCCATTCGCGCGGGGTGCTGCACCTCGACCTCAAGCCGTCCAACGTGATGGTCGGCGACTTCGGGCAGATCTACGTCGTCGACTGGGGGCTGGCGCGGCGCAAGGCGGAGCTCCCGAGCAAGGAGAAGGACGACGGCGCGATGCACGGCACGCCGGCGTACATGGCGCCGGAGCAGGCGCGCGGGCTCAACCACACCCTCGATGAGCGCACCGACATCTTCGCGTTGGGGGGCATGCTCTTCCGCCTGCTCACCGGGCGGCCGCCGTACCTGCACGCGACCTCCGACGGCACGCTGGAGCTCGCAGCGAAGGGGGTCATCGTCTCGCCCGACCGGCTCGCGCGCCGCGATGGGCAGCCGCTCCCGCGCCGGCTCGTCGCCATTTGCATGCGCGCGCTCGCGACCCAGCCCGCCGACCGTTTCGCCGACGTCGCCGAGTTCAAGCGCGAGCTCGAGGAGTTCATCCGCGGCACCGCGCAGCTCCCGCGGCTCACCTTCCAGGAGGGGGAGGCCATCATTCGCGAGGGCGAGGTGGGCGACGCGGCCTACGTCATCCTCGAGGGGCACTGCCAGGCGAGCCGGCTGGCGGCGGGCAAGAAGCAGAACCTGCGGCTGCTGGGGCCCGGCGAGATGTTCGGCGAGACCGCGGTGCTCACCGGCACCCCGCGCTCGGCCACGGTCACCGCGCTGATGGACACCACGGTCGCCGTCGTCGACCAGCTCTACCTGCAGGAAGAGATGGAGCGCACCTCGTTCATGGCCCTCGCGGTGCGCACGGTGGCGTCGAGCTTCCTCGACTTGAACGGCCAGACCTCCGCGTTGCTCGAGGAGCAACGGCTGCACAAGGTGGTCGACCTCGCGCTGCGTCACCTCGCGCTTCAGGGGGTCAACGGCCCGGGCGGTACGCGGCGCACCCCGTGGAAGGCGCTGCTCACCAGGCTGGTCAACGAGAGCCACCTCACCGAGACGGCGATCTCCGAGCGGTTGTTGCGGCAGCCGGGTCTGGACGTGGAGAACGACGCCCTCGTGCTCAGCCCGCCGCGCTCGCCCTGACGGACCAGGCTCTTTCATTAGCGGAGGACACCTCTCGCCGTTCGACAGGTCATAGGGGCGCCTGGTGCGCGTCGTCGGCGTCGCGACCGGCTTGCTAGGTTTTCGGGCACGTACCGAAACGGAGTCTCGCCATGCACCACTCGCGCGTTCTTGCCTGCTCCCTCGCCGCCCTGGCGATCACCTCGTGTGGCGGCCTGACGAAGACGCCCGACGGAGGGAGCAGCGGTTGCAGCACCGAGTTCTGCGACAAGCTCGCGTTCGGCACGGGCATCGGGGGCAACGGCTTCCAGCTCGTCGGCGAGAACACCAGCTTCTCGCTCGCCACCACGCACGGCGACATCACCTTCCGCTTCGAGAGCGCCGAAGACTCCGCGGGCCGCGCGGTGCGGCTCTACATCTACAGCGGCGGTGGCTCGAGCGCGTCGCCGTACTGGCAGAAGGACTACCCGGTGCTGCAGTCCTACGGGCACATCTACCTCTCGACGTTCCGCATCACCGACCCGGGCAGCTACGAGGTCCGCGCGTACTACGTGAAGGACGTCGGCGGCGGCATCGGCCAGGAGACGAAGGTCATCACCGCGCCCATCACCATCACGCAGTGAAGCGCAGGCCTCGCTCAGGGACACTTCAGCGAGGGCGATCTCCACGCCCTGCGTGAGCGACGAATTTCGGCCATTTCGCAAAGGGGAATTACGTTTCGCGGTGTAGGCGGCCAGCGCTGATCCGCCGATGCTTGAGGATGCGCCTCTCTCTCCGACTGCTGGCCGTGTCGTTGCTCGCCGGGTGTGCAGGCACGTCATCGAGCCCCGAAGGCGATGACGTCGCGTGGGTCGAGCAGGCGGTGGTCGCGTGCGCCGCGGGCCCCACGGTGAAGGGCGTCGACGTCTCGGTCTACCAGGGCCACGTCGACTGGAACGCGGTGCACGGCGCGGGCTGGGAGTTCGCCGTCACCCGCATCGGCGATGGCTACGGCGGCGACTCGACCTTCGTGACCAACTGGGCCGGCATCAAGAGCGCAGGGATGATTCGCGGCGCGTACCAGTTCTGGCGCGCGGCGGATGATCAGAACCGGCTGGCGGACATCGTGATCAACGCGGTCGGGCGGCTCGGCAACGGGGACCTCCCGGTCATGCTCGACATCGAAGGGGCCAGCATGCAGGGCCAGAGCGCCGCCACCATCCAGTCGCAGATGAACCTCTGGCTTTCGCGCGTCGAGCAGGGCACCGGCAAGAAGCCGCTCATCTACACCGGCAAGTACGCGTGGGACCCGTCGGTGCAGTCGACCGCCTACGGCAGCTACGCGCTGTGGATCGCCGCGTACGGCGCGAACACCGGCGGCGTGCCGGCGAGCTGCCCCAACACCCCCAACGGTTGGACGATGTGGACCTTCTGGCAGTACTCGTCGGTCGGCTCGATCCCCGGCATCGGCGGCAACGTCGACAAGAACCTCTTCAACGGCGACCTCGCCGCCCTGCGCGCGCTGGCCAACGGCACCACCGACGACAACTGTACCGGCTCCGAAGTGCAGGCCTGCGGTGGCTACGGCTGCGGCTGCGTCGACCACGTGTGCAACGGCGGGTTCTGTCCCGGCAGCGGCTGCTCCGCGCAGCACACCGCCAACTGCGGAGCGTACGGAGCAGGCTGCGCCGACGGCGCCTGCAACGGCGGCACGGCGCCCGGCAGTGGCTGCACTGCG
>JBBRUE010000448.1:0-6150 GCA_038248085.1 Myxococcales bacterium
CCTCGCAGAACGAGGTGGTGGCGATCAACCGCCGCGCCGCCGAGTCGGACCTCATCATCTACGTGAACATCAACCTCGTGCCGATGGACGGCGGGCACAAGTCGGTGGGCACCGGGCTGACCAACTACGAGTCTCTGCGCGCGCACCACAACCCGCAGACCATTCGCGACACCGCCTCGTACATGGAGCCGAGCACCAGCAAGCTCCACCAGTCGACCGAGCGCATCGGCCGGGTGATCGACAAGAGCCTCAAGGTCTTCCACATCGAGACCACCATCAACAACCGCATGTTCGAAGAGCCGGTCGGCTTCCTCATGAAGAAAGAGGAAGACTTCACGGAGTTCGATCGGCTCAAGCTCCAGGCCTTCAAGTACGGGCTCTCGAAGATGCCGCGCGCGATGAAGCGCAAGGCGTTCTTCAACATCTACGCCCCGTACGACGTGACCGGGGTGTTCGCCGGCGCGACCGAGCCGACGCACGTCAAGACGCTCGACATGAGCTGGAAGCAGTACTCGGTGCCGGTGCAGGGCCAGAGCGACATCGTCATCTTCGGGATGCCGTACGTCTCGCCCTACAACGTCAACAGCATCTTGAACCCGCTGCTCGTGCAGGTGATGGCGCTGGGCTACCTCTTCAACCTCAACCGCGGCGTGCCGCTGGTGAAGAAGGGCGGCGTGATCATCCTCACCCACCCCTGCTACGACGAGTTCGACCCGGAGCACCACGCGCCGTACATCGAGTTCTTCAACCGGTGCCTGACGGAGACGCGCGACGCCCACGTGCTCAGCCACAAGTACGAGCGCGAGTTCGCGAAGAACCCCAGCTACGTGCACCTGTACCGCAAGGGGAACAGCTACCACGGCGCCCACCCCTTCTACATGTGGTACTGGGGCGAGAACGGGCGGCAGCACGTCGGCAAGGTCATCGCCGCGGGTGCCGAGAACAACCACGTGCCGGCGATCCTCGGGTGGGACCGCACTGACACCTTGTCCGAAGCGATCGAGGACGCCCGCGGCTTCATGGGCCGCTCGGCGAGCATCTCGTTCGTGAAGATTCCGCCGATCTTCCAGACCGACGTCCGGCTGTAAGACTCAGCTCGACGCGACTCAGCTCAACGGCGCGCGGTGAGCGTGCGGGCCGAGGGACGAACCTTCGTCTCCTTGCCCAGGCGCTGCACGACTTCGCCCTTCTTCGGCTGGGGGGGCGGGAGCTGGCGCACCATCGGGATGTTGAGCGGGTACTCCGGCAGCACCGCCACCGTCTTCGCCGAGCGCACCGGCCGCTGCGAGACGTTCACCACGATCATCGAGGTGCCGATGACGAGCGCGCCGACGATGGCCGCCCCGATGCGCACGCGGCTGTCGTTCATGAGGCGCTCGAGGGTGCTGGTGATGGAAAGAGTGTTCATACCCGGAACGTGAGCAAGTCGCGGGCCGCTGCGAATCGAGTGCGGATCCAGTGGGTTGGGTGGGCTGTTCCCCTCAGCTGGGTGCGCCGCCCCACAGGGGGGCTGGAGCGGGCGGATCTCACTGGGAAGCCGGTTTACAGGCTCAGGGTGCGCAGCTTCTCGAGCGCCACCTGGGCCGCCCAGTAGCCGCACATGCCGTGCACCGCCGGCCCGGGCGGGGTCGAGCTGGAGCAGATCAGGAGCTTCGGATTCGGGGTCGCGTACGAGAAGCCCGGCGCCGGGCGCATCACCACCTGCAGCCCTTCCACCGAGCCACCGGAGATGTCGCCGCCGACGTAGGCCGCGTTCATCGCCTCCATGTGGGAGGTGCGCTTGGCGGTCTTCGCGAGCACGAGGGACTGGAAGCCCGGGGCAAAGCGCTCGAGCTGCGCTTCGAGCTGCGCGGTGGCGTCGACGTCGCTGCCGTTGGGCACGTGGCAGTACGCCCAGAGCGTGTGCTGGCCCTGCGGGGCGCGGGAGTCGTCGAAGAGGCTCTGCTGCGCGACGAGGACGTACGGCCGCTCGGGGAGTTCGCCGCGATCGAGCCGCGACTCCGACTCGGCGACCTCGCGCATCGTGCCGCCGAGGTGCAGCGTCGCCGCCTGGTGGCAGGCCTGGGCCTTCCACGGCATCGGCCCCGAGAGCGCGTAGTCGAGCTTGAACACCCCGGGGGCACGCTTGAAGTTGCGCAGCAGCGCCCGGTACCAGCCGGGGAGCGCGTCGCCGCAGATCTGCTCCACGACGTGCGCGTGGGTGTCGAAGAGCACCAGCTTCGCGTCGGGGAGATCGGACAGCGCGCGGATCGGTCGATCGCGCTCGATCTCGCCCCCGTTGCGCAGGAGCAGCGCCACCATCGCGTCGATGATCTTCTGCGAGCCGCCGCGCACCAGCGGCCAGCCGACCGCCTGCCCCGCGACTGCCAACAGCATCGCGAAGGCGTTGGTCAGCGGCGTCATCAGCGAGGAGAAGCTGTGGGCCGCGCAGCCCGCGAGCAGCGCCTTCGCCTCGTCGGTCTCGAAGTTCTCTTCCGCGAACCAGTACGCGCTCTGCAACGCCTTGAGGCCGAAGTTCGCCGCGGCGATCGGAGAGCCCAGCGGCGGCTTCGTCGCCGGGTAGTACATGAAGCGCTTGAGCACCTCGAAGTCGCGCACCAGCGGCCGCATCACCCGCAGCCAGGCCTGCTCGTCGGCGCCGAGGCGCGCGGCCGTCGCTTCGACGCTGCGCTCGAGCACCACCGCGTGATCGCCCGCCAACGGGTGCACCAGCGCGAAGGGGGAATGCACGAACTCGACCCCGTGCTTCTCGAGCTCGAGCTCCTGGAAGAACGGCGAACCCATGGCCATGGGGTGAATCGCGGAGCACAGGTCGTGCTGAAAGCCAGGCAGCGTGAGCGGGAGCGTCCGCGCCCCACCACCCAACGTCGGCTGGCCTTCGATCACCTTCACCGAGTGGCCTGCGCGCGCCAACGCCACCGCCGCCGCCATCCCGTTCGGGCCACTGCCCACCACCACCGCGTCCCACCGCTTCATGTCCACGCCTCCACTGTGAGCCCCGCCTTCGCCGCTTCCTGCCAGAACGCCGGGAAGCTCTTGCTGACCGCGCTCATGCCCCGCAGCGTCAGCGGTCGACCGTGCAGCCGGGCGAGCACCGCCGCCGCCATCGCCATGCGGTGATCGTCGTTGGCGTCGAAGTGGAACGGCGCGGTGACCGGGCCCGGGGTGACGGTGAGCGTGTCGCCCTCGAGTGCGCTGGCGCCCCCCGCCGCCGCGAGCAGGGCCCGCACGCCCTCGAGACGATCGCTCTCCTTGTGGCGGAGAATGCCGGTGTTGCGGAAGAACGAGGGCGCGGGGAGCTTCGTCGCGAGCACCGCCAGCGTGGGGATCGCGTCGGGGCACTGGGCGGCGTTGACCTCGAAGCCGCGCGTCGGCGTCCCACCGAGGCGATCGGTCAAGGTGAAGCCGACCTCGCGCAGCAAGGTGGCGAGCTGCTCGTCGGGGTGCCCGGTGTCGAACTGCAGCCGCGCCACCGGGAGTCCGCTGACCCAGGACAGCGCAAGGAGGTACCCCAGCGAGGACCAGTCTCCGGGGATCGCCGGGAACGGGAGTCGTTTCTCCGGCGCGCTCACCCAGACCGAGGGTCCCTTGTTCGCGACCGAGAACCCGGTGCGCTCGAGCCACGACTTCGTCAGCGCGAAGTAGCCCTCACTGGTCATCGCGCCGTCGAGCGTGAGGGAGATGACCTCGCTGTTCGCCACGGCGAGCCGCGCGGCGCCCAGCAGCAGGCTCGAGGCGAACTGGCTGCTCTCTTCGCCGGAGACGAGGAACTCGAAGGGACCTCGCAGGGCCGTGGGGGAGTCGAGGACCAGCGGCCACGGCGTGCCCTGGGTGACCCGGAGGCCCTGTGCTGCGAGCGCGGACCGCAGCGCGGAGATGAGCGGCGCGTGGGGACGCTCACCGAGGCGCGGGGTACCCGTGAAGGTGACGTGGCGCCCGGGGATCACCGCGGCCTGCGTGAGGAGAAAACGGAAAGGCGCTCCCCCGTCGCGGCAGTCGATGGTCGCGGTCGGCTGGTGCAGCGCGAGGAGCCCGTCGCGGAGGACCTCCACGTCGCGCGGGAGCGCTTCGCCGGGGGGAAGGACCTGGTCGAACGGCACGGCGAGGATGTCGGCGACCACCAACGCCCGCTGCGCGTCGGACTTCGAGAGGGGTGGTGTGAGCACGGTCACCGCGCGCTCCGAACGGGGCCGTTGCCGGGAAGGCCCCTCACCCTGACCCTCTCCCCGCTTCGCAGGGAGAGGGGACTTCCTTCGCAGACCTGACCTGCACCGCTGAGCAGGATCCACCCGGTCTTCTTGTCCGCCTTGAGCAACGCGACGATGCGCGCGCGGTACCGGGGCGCGAGCCACTTCGTGAGCCGCGCCCGCTTCACCGGCAACACCCGCTCGACCTCCTGCGCGAGCGCTTCCGGGGTCACGCCCTGCCGGACGCCGAGATCGAGCGCGTAGAGCATGCCCAGCCCGACCGCCTCGCCGTGCCGCACGCGGTAACGGCTCAGGGACTCGATGACGTGACCGAAGGTGTGCCCGAAGTTGAGCACCACGCGCAGGCCCTTCGTCTCGTACGGGTCGCGATCGACCAGCGCGTTCTTGAGCGCCCGCGAAACGCGGATCACCTCTTCGTCAGCGGGGAGCTGCGCGCGCCACTTCGCCCAGCGCCTTGCGTCGAGCGTCACCACCATCTTCCACGCCTCCACCCGCCCCTCGCGACGCTGCGCCTCGGTCAGGGTGGTGAACAACTCGGGGCACAGCCAGGTCTCGTCGGCCGCGTGGAACACCCCGAGCACGTTCTTCGCGCCGGCGACGTTCACCGCGCCCTTCCCGCCCACGCTGCTGTCCACCGCCGCGAGCAACGTCGTCGGCACGTGCACCAACCGCCCCACCCCGCGCTTGAAGACGTGGGCGAAGACCGTCGCCACGTCGCCGATGGTCCCACCGCCGATCGCCAGCACCGTCACCTTGCGGGGCAGCGCCACCGCCCGCCTGGTGAGCGTCTCCACGGTCCGCAACGACTTGGCCCCTTCGCCCGCGCGCAGCGCCACCAGGGTGACGTTCTTGCGCTTCAGCGCCCGGCCCACGTGCGGGTGCAGCCTCAGCACGCGCGCGTCGGCGATGGCGAAGATCGGGCCGTCGCCCAGCCGGGAAACGAGCCCCTCGAAGCGGCCCTCGACGTCGCGGCTCCTCTTCCACGCCCCGGGCGTCATGCGCGGTGGGGCCTCGCCAGCTGGAGCAACCACAGGTCCGCCAACACCATCGAGACCATCGCCTCCACCACCGGCACCGCGCGCGGGAGGATGCAGGGATCGTGGCGCCCGGCCTTCGCGTGATCGGCCAGCGTCGCCGGCGGCTTGAACAGCACGCGCAGCACGAGCGGTTCGCCGTTCGACAGCCCACCCTGCACGCCGCCGTAGACGTCGCTGGGGCGGCCATCGGCGCGCGGGGCGTGGAACACCGAGCCCGGCCACAGCAGGCGCGCCTGGAGATCGTCGGGCCCCCACACCACCCCGGTCACCGCGCCGATGCTCGTCACCGCGTCGGCGAGGCGTGACTTGAGCTTCCCGAACACCGGCTCGCCCAGGCCGACCGGCAGCCCATCGATGCGCACGGTGATCGCGCCGCCGAAGCTGTCTCCGGTGCCCTTCGCGTCGAGGATGAGCGCCTCCATCTGCGCCGCGAGCGCCGCGTCGGGACAGCGCGTCGGGTGGGCGTCGACCTGCCCGCGGGTGACGGGCCCTGAGGGCAGCGCGAGGACCAGCGGGCCCACCTGGGAGACCCAGCCGACCGTGGAGATCGCCGGCGCTTCGCGGGTGAGCAGCGCTTCGGCGACCGCGCCTCCGATGACCCGGCTGAGCGTTTCTCGGCCGCTGGTGCGCCCGCCGCCCCTCGGATCGCGGTGCTGGAAGCGTTCGCGCCACACGCGGTCGGCGTGACCGGGGCGATCTTCCGTCGCGAGCTTCGCGTAGTCCTGGCTGCGTTGATCCGCGTTGCGCACGATGGCCGCGATGGGCGTGCCGAGGGTCTTGTCCTGGTAGAGGCCCGAGAGCAGCTCGACCGCGTCCGCCTCGGCGCGCGCGGTGGTGACGGAGGACTGGCCCGGGCGTCGGCGATCGAGCGCACGTTGCACGTGCTCGCGGGTGAGGGAGACGCC
>JBBRUE010000449.1:0-6141 GCA_038248085.1 Myxococcales bacterium
CAGGCGTCTCTGGCGGCACTGGCGGCACAGGCTTCACAGGCGTCACCGGCGGCACAGGCGGCACTGGCGGCACAGGCGTCGCACGCGTCGCACGCTGATCATCACGACGGCCGGCGTGGGACCCGCGGGGCACTCCTCGCTGTTGTGATCCTCGTTGCTGGATGCGCGGCGGCACCCGGTGACGGGGCGGTGGCCGTGGTCGTCGCCACGCGGCCGCTCCAGCCGTTGATCGACGCCGCGGCGCCGGGCTCGGTGCTGCTGGTGCCGGCGGGCCTGTGGTCCGGTCCGGTGATCATCGACAAGGCCCTGGTGATCGACGGCGCGGGGGCCGCGGTGGTGACGGGCGGCGGGAAGGGGACGGTCGTCACCGTGCGCGCCAGCGGGGTCACGGTGCGGGGGCTGCGCATCACCGGCAGTGGAGAGAGCCACGACGCGATGGACGCGGCGATCCTGGTCGAGGCCGACGACGCGCGCATCGAGCGTAATGAGCTCGACGACGTGCTCTTCGGCGTCTTCATCAAGGGCACCAGGGGCAACGTGGTGTGCGCCAACGCCATCACCTCGAAGCTCGAGGACCACAGCCTGCGCGGCGACGCGATCAAGGTGTGGAACGGGCGTCACAACCGCGTGGTGGGCAACGACATCGTCGCCGCGCGCGACGTGACGCTGGCCAACTCCGCGGAGAACACCGTGGCGCACAACCGCATTCGCGCCGGGCGCTACGGACTGCAGCTCGTCTTCGCGCCGCGCAACACCATCGAAGACAACATCATCGACGGGAACCTCACCGGCATCGCGGTGCTGTACTCGAACGACGTCATCATCCGCCGGAACACGGTGCGTCACTCGCGCGGCGCGTCGGGGGCGGGGTTGACCTTCAAGGAGAGCGGGCAGTGCATCGTGGAAGACAACGACGTCATCCACTGTGCGATCGGCGCGCGCACCAACGCCCCCACCTCGCCCGACGCCATCATCTCGTTCACCGGGAACCGCTTCGCCCACAACGTCGCAGGCATGGACTTCTACGGGGAGAACGGAGGCCATCTGCTGCACGGCAACCGCTTCGAGCGGAACCTGGTGCAGGTGACGGTGAGCGCGGCGATGAGCGCGCGGGGCGGTGAGTGGCGCGGCAACTACTTCGACGACTACGTGGGCTTCGATCGCGACGGCGACGGCGTGGGCGACACCCCGCATGAGATCTACAGCTTCGCCGACCGCATCTGGCAGGAGACGCCGCAGGCCACCTTCTTCCGCAACGCGCCGGCGCTGGAGTTGATCGACTTCCTCGAGCGGCTGGCCCCTTTCGCGTCTCCGGAGCTGCTGCTCGCCGACCCGGTGCCGATGTCCCACGAGGCCGCGGCGCGGCAGGCGGTGCGCGGGGAGCCGGTGTTCGAATTGTCATGCCCCTGAGGTGCGATTGACGGCCGGGCGCGCGCGACCGCTCGGGTCGAGGGGCTCGCGACGCATACCCATTGGTGACAAAGCGTGCGACGAGCCGACACCCGGCGTCATCACCGCGTCCTACTGATCAGTCTGCGGCACCAGCCTCAGGCTCCCGAGCAGCGACGCCGCCGCGAGCGCGATGCCGACGAACGCGAGCCCGCCCGACGCGCCCGCAAGCGCCATGCCCGCACGCGAACCGGCCAGCTCGCCCAGCCGCAGCGCCGCCCCGAGCATCACCGCCATCACCCCTGCGTCGTACGCCCGCGGCCACCGGAGCGACACTCCGCGGAACCCCGGCACCATGCGCCCCGCAAAGCCGAGCACCAGCAACGTCACCCCGCCGAGCGTGAACGCGTGGCGCGTCGCATCGCGCAGCAACACCGGCGTCCACACCCCGAACGCGCCGAGCGCCGTCCACGCCTCGAGGGCGCCGAACACCACCATGAACACCAGCCCCGCCTGCACCGCGCGCGCCTGCAACGGCCCGTCGCTGAGCGCCCCGCCCGAGAACGGTCGCACCGTCCACCACAGCAGCCCCACGGCACCAGCCATCAACGCCCCCGCCGCCGCGTCGATGAAGGGCTCCTGCGCCCAGGCCGCCGCGACGGCCGCGGCCACGCCCAGTTGCCAGACGAGAAACAACCGGCGCTGCGCCGCCTCGGGAGGCCTCGGCACGTGCAGCGTGCAAATGCCCGCGCGGAAGAAGAGGCCCCACAGCCACGACGCGGCCCCACCGAACATCGCCGGCGACCAGACGGCCTCGAGCGGGAAGGCCGCGGTCACCCCTCCGAACGCCTGCCCCAGCTGCCAGCCGAACATCGTCACCGCCGCCAGCCACCACCACCCCACGCCCGCGAGCATGAACCGCTGCAGCGAGTCCTTCCGGCCGGGCACGTCGCGCCAGAAGCCCACCAGCATCCACCCCCACGCCGTGTGCGCGACGACCACCGCCACCGCCCCCGCCAAACCCAGCCACCTCGAGCCCGGCACCAGAGAACCCAGCCGCCCGATGATGAGCAGGGCGACGCCGCTGATGCCGCTCCAGGCGAGGAACCGCGAGAACGTCCGCGACGGCGGTCCCACACCGAAGAAGCGCGGCGCGAGGTGCAGCGACACGCCCATGGTGAAGAGCGCGACGAAGCCGAACAATTGCGCCAGCCCGTGCGCCCGGTGGTGATCGATCGGCACCGGCCGCATCCCGACGCGCAGGCTCCACAGGTCCAACGCACCGGTCAGCGCGCCCGACGTCAACGTGAACACCAGCGCCGCCACCACGAACGGAGGCCACGCCGGGTTGAGCGCCACCGCCGCCGGCACCCGGCGCTGCAGCACCTGCAGGGCCCGTCCTTCCCCCAGCACCGACGTCATGAGGGCCCCAGCATCCCGAACGAGCACATAAGGACCTTCACTGCAGCCCCCGCGCCAGTGCTTGCCTCCGGACCGGTGTTCCTGCATGTTTCAACTCGAAACATGAGCGTCGAAATCGAAACCCCGAAGCCGTATGCCTGTGAAGCCCCTTTCGAGCGTGGAGGCGGGTTGTGCCGGGTGTGCCGGCTGCTGCCCGAGACACCGCAGGGCCGACGCTGTGCCCGGCTGGTGGCGAAGAGCTCCGCGATGGGGAACCTGCTGCGGCGTGCGGCGACGGTGGCGAACACCGACGCCTCGGTCGTGCTTCGCGGCGAGAGCGGCTCGGGCAAAGAAGTGGTGGCGCGGGCGCTCCACGCCAACAGCGCGCGCAAGGCCAAGCCCTTCCTCGCGGTGAACTGCGCGGCGCTCCCCGGAGAGCTGCTCGAGTCGGAGCTCTTCGGCCATACCAAGGGGGCCTTCACCGGCGCCCAGGTTGCCCGCAAGGGACTCTTCGAGACCGCCGACGGGGGCACGCTCTTCCTCGATGAGATCGCCGAGATGCCGCTCCCGCTGCAGGCGAAGCTCCTCCGGGCCGTGCAAGATGGTGAAATTCGGAGGGTCGGCGAGTCGCAGCCCATTCACGTCGACGTGCGCATCGTCTGCGCCACCCACCAGGACCTCCAGCAGTGTGTGCGCGAGAAGCGCTTCCGGGAGGACCTCTACTTCCGCCTCAAGGTCTTCACCCTGGTGGTCCCGCCGCTGCGTGAACGGGCCGAAGACATCCCCGTGCTGGCCGCCATGTTCCTCCAGCAGGAGGCGCACACCGGGGGGTTCACCCCCAAGGCGATGGCTGCCCTGACCAAGTACCCGTGGCCCGGCAACGTGCGCGAGCTGCAGAACGCGGTGAAGCACGGCGCGGTGCTTTCCCTCGGAGAAACGGTCAACCTCGAGCATCTCCCTGAGGAGCTGAGCCAGCCGATGCTCGCCCCGCTGCCCTCGGGCCAGTCCGGAGAGCTGCTCACCCTGGACGAGGCCGAACGCCGCCACGTGCTGCGCGTGCTCGAGGCCTGTGGGGGCCAGCAGGTCGACGCCGCCCGCGTGCTCGGCATCGGCCGCACCACCCTGTGGCGCAAGCTGCGGGTCTACGGCATCGATCCCTGAAAAGGGGCACGCCCCGTGCAGAGCCCCCGGCACCAGCGGCAGCGGGGGTGTGCATGGCAGGTCTCTTCACGGCGTACTTCGAGTCTGAGCACCAGGTGCTCGGGCAGCTGCTGAAGAAGTGCCGTCCCCCGTCCGGCGACGTCGATGTCGTGGCCTTCGACGTGTTCCGCCGACGGCTGCTCCAGCGCATCGCCGCAGAGGAGCGGGTGCTCTTTCCGGCGCTGGTGGCGAAGCTGGGCCGCCGCCCGCTCTACCGCAGCGCGCTCGCCAAGGACCACGCCGGGCTGGTCGCCATCTGCGCGCCGACCCCGCACCGCGAGTGGGTGGACGGCTTGTGGGAACAGCTCGACTTCCACCACGCCATCGAGATGGCCGACGCGGGCTTCTGCGCCCAGTGCGACGAGTTCCTCGGCGAGGAGGGGGACGCCGTGTTGGCCGAGGCCGCCGCGCTCCCGCAGATCGACGTGCCGCCGTTCGAAGAAGACCAGGGCGTTCGCCGGCGCATCGCCGAGCTGCTCGTCGCGACGGGCATCGAGTCGAAGTGATCAGCCGCGGTTGCGCAGCGCCGGCCAGTCGCCGAACGCCAGCACGAGGATGACGATCAACGGCCCGAAGCCGGGCACGAGGATCAACAACCCGAAGGGCCCGCCGAAGCCGGCCTTCTCGAAGATCCTCCACCAGCAGAAGACCATGAAGGCCAACACGGCGAGCGCGAAGAGCATGAACACCAGCCACACCGCGCCCATCGCCGCCAACACCCCGGCGGCCGCGTCGTCGTTGCGCAGCGCCATCAACACGTTCGACACGCCCAGGAGGAAGTTCATGGGCCCGCAGATAGCAGACCTCTGAAACGAACGCTCACTTCCCGAGGATGGACTTCACCTGCTGCTTGTCGCCGTCGAAGGTGAAGTGCTTGTAGAGCTTGAACGCGTTCTGGCGATCGACGAGCCGCTGGTTGCAGATCTCCACCACCTTCACCTGCTCGGACGAGAACGAGAAGAGGTCGACGAGCTGGCCGAGCTGGTCGACGGTCAGCCCGCCCTCGGAGGTGCGCACCACGTCGAGCTTCGCGTCGCCGAACGCCTCGGCCTTCACCGCCTCGACCAGCGCGCCGAAGTCGACCATCTGGAAGGAGGGCTGGGGCTGTACCACCACCACGGTGGCCGTCGGCGCGCCGCGGTACATCACGTTGGTGCGGAAGTACTTCCGCAGCTCCACCTTGCGGTCGAAGAGCAGCCCGCCGTTCGCGCTCATCACCACGCGGTAGAACTGCCCGGGCCGCGCCT
Source organism: Myxococcales bacterium (assembly GCA_038248085.1). Lineage (GTDB taxonomy): Bacteria > Myxococcota > Myxococcia > Myxococcales > Myxococcaceae > Archangium_A. Next base: position 5,238 of record JBBRUE010000449.1, read on the forward strand.
TCACCTCGCAGGGCAAGTCGTAGCCGCCGAGGTAGCTCCCGTCGTCGGCCCAGATATCGGCGTGCGCGCCTTCGGGGCTGATCAGCCGCAGCGTCTCTTCGGGCTTCATCTCGAAGGCGATGTTGAAGCTGTCGACGCCGACGACCTGGACCGGCGGCGGCTTCGGCCCACGCTGGCGCGGGCCCTGGTTCGGAGGCGGCGGCGCCTCGTTGAGCGGCTGCGCACCCGTCGACGCGCGCATCTTCACCGACACCCCCGGCACCTGCACCTGGACGTTGGTCTCGGTGGCGACGTCGACGTCGAGGTCGAGGTCCTGGGCGAACACGGAGGTGGCGGTGACGGACAACAGCGCGGCGAGCAGTCGGGTCTTCATGGCGGGCGGCCTCAGGCGGGATGGGAGTAGGCACCGGCTCAACACCGGCGCGGCCGTCCAGACGCAACGGGGCGGTTTCCCATTCAGCCCTGTGCAGTCTTTCTTTTAGTTATTTCAGGGACTTAAGACGGGCGCGTCACGACGTGGGAGTTAGTTGCCGGGCTCGCGGGAAACGATCTGCGCCCGAGTTGCGCCCACCCGCATCGCGCCAGTGCCGCGGGCAACGGGAGACCGCAGCGGCACGCGCTGCGCCGGCATTCCGCAGCGGCCGCTTGAGCTTCTCGCGGGTGACGTCGGTCAAGCGCAGGTCACTGTCCTCGCCGCCCCTCACCCCGGCCCTCTCCCCGCTGACGCAGGGCGAGGGAGAACGGGCGTGGTACCCTCGGCACTCCATGTCCGTTCGTCTGCTCTGGCCCCTGTGTCTGTCTGCGCTCCTCGTCGCGTGCGGCTCCAAGCCGCTCTGCAGCAACCTCGACGACGGCAACCCGTGCACCGAGGACCTCTGCACCAGCGGCGTCGCGCGCCACACGC
>JBBRUE010000450.1:0-6137 GCA_038248085.1 Myxococcales bacterium
CCCGGAACAACTGCAGTCTCGGCGATACAGCGAGCGCACCAGCTCGACCGACACCGTCGAGAAGTCGATGAACAGCTGCCCGCGGCGGGCGGTCTCGAACACCTCGTGCGAGACGTCCATCAACGCCTTCGGGTCGGCGACGCAGGTGCAGAACGCGTCGACCTGCTCGGCCAGCGCGGCGGGCGACTTCGCGACCTCGATGCCGTCGGATGGAGAACTCTGCCTCGGGGAACTCCTTCTCGATCATGCGAGCGAGGGTCGTCTTCCCGGCGCCCGAAGGTGCGGAGAGGACGAGGAGGAGCCCGGGGGACAACACGGCCTGCATCTGGGGGTTGGTGTTCATTCGACGTTCTGGACCTGTTCGCGGATTCGCTCGAGCTCGGCCTTGAGCTGCATGACGCGGCTGCTGATCTCGGCGTGCTGGCTCTTGGAGCCGGTGGTGTTGACCTCGCGGTGCATCTCCTGGACGAGGAAGTCCATCTTGCGCCCGGAGGGCTCTTTCGACTTCAGAAGTTCCTGGAATTGCTGGAGATGCGAGTCGAGCCGGGTCATTTCTTCGGCCACGTCGGTGCGCTCGGCGAAGAACGCGACCTCCTGGGCGAGGCGTTGTGGGTCGACGGCGAGGCCCCTGGAGAGCTCGGCGATGCGCTCCGAGAGGCGGGCGCGGTAGGCGTCGATGGCCTGGGGGGCGAAGACCTTCACCTCTTCCACCCACCCGGCGACGAGGGCGAGGCGGGTCGTGAGATCGTTCGAGAGCGCGAGGCCCTCCTTTTCGCGCATCTTGCCCAGGGCCTCGAGCGCGTGGAGCAGGGCGGCTTCGGCGGCCTTGTTGGCGTCGTCGAGCGAGACCTGGGGTTCCTCGAGGCGGATCACGTTCTGCAGCAGGGCGATGTCGCGCACGCTGACGGCGTCGGGCAGCTCGAGCGCCCTGGCGAGTTCGCCCCAGGCGCGGCGGTATTCCTTCGCGAGGCCGAGGTCGACCTGGGGGACGACGCCCATCGAGGTTCGGTTGGCCCGGCGCACCTGGACGTCGATGGCGCCGCGAGCGACGCGGTCTTTGACCAGTTTCTGAAGCGTGGCCTCGAGCGCCGAGAGCTCGCGGGGAAGGCGGACCTTCACCTCGCAGAACTTGTGGTTGACCGAGCGAAGTTCGACTGTGAGCGACTCAGAGCCGGAGGAGGAGGTACCTGAGCCGAAGCCCGTCATGCTGTGAAGCATGGCGTCTCGTAGTGGGCTTCCCCGGGGAGATCAATTTCCCGATGGCGGGAGCTTCGTCAGCAGGGCGGTGGTGCTGTGGTTCTTCGGGTCACCGGCCACGGCCACCCGGCCTCCGTAGGCCTCGACCTCAGCGCGCTCGGGGATTCCCTCGGGCGTGTAATCGGTGCCTTTGACGTGAACGTCGGGCTTGAGCGCGCGGATGACGGTGCGCACGTCGGGCTCGTCGAAGAGCAGGACGAGATCCGTGCACCGGAGCGCCCGGAGGAGTTCGGCGCGTTCGTCCTGGGGGATGACCGGGCGACCAGGCCCCTTGTAGGCGCGCGTCGAGGCGTCGGAGTTCACCGCGACGACGAGGCGATCGGCGAGCAGCTTCGCAGCCTCGAGGTAGCGGACGTGCCCGACATGAAGCAGGTCGAACACCCCGTTGGCCAGCGCGACGGTGAGGCCCTGGGCGCGCCAGGCCTCGACCGACTTCCGGGCGTCCTCGAGGGTGGGGCTCATCGGGAGAGTTCGCGGGCGAGTTCGGGTCGGGAGACGGTCGCCGTGCCCTGCTTCTGAACCACCAGGGACCCCGCGATGTTCGCGAGGCGGGCCGCTTCGAAGGGGGAGCCGCCAGCGCCGAGGGCGAGGGCGAAGGTGGCGCTGACCGTGTCGCCGGCGCCGGTGACGTCGACGGCTTCAGCCGAGCCGTGGACCGCGAGGTGGAGGGGCTTCTGGCCCTTCTCGAACAGGGTCATGCCCCGTCGGCCGCGGGTGACGAGGAGGACTTCGCAGTCGAGGCGACGCTGGGCGGCCTTTCCGGCGGCGAGCAGCCCCGCCTCGGTGTCGACCCGCATGCCGGTGAAGGCGGCGAGTTCGGGCTCGTTGGGTTTGCAGACCGTGAGTCCCGCGAAGTCGTTCAGGCCGAAGCGGGAATCGACGCAGACCGGGATCCCGCGCGCCGCGAGGCTGCGGAGGGCGTCGCGGGTCTGCTCACACAGCACGCCGGCCCCGTAGTCGGAGACCATCACCACGTCGGCCGACTTCCCCGCTTCAAGGATTTGGAGCGCGAGGGACGCCTGGATCTTCGCGGACAGCGGGCCGGTGGCGCCGCGATCGATGCGGAGCATCTGTTGCCGGCTGGTGCTGAAGCCTCCGGCGAGGACCCGGGTGCGGGTCTCGGTCACGGGGGAGGTCACGGCCTTGAGCGTGATGCCGCTGGCCTTGAAGAGCGCGGCCATCTGGCGGCCGATGGGGTCTCGGCCCATGACGCCGATTGCCGTGACCTTCGCTCCGAGGGCGCGGGCGTTGGCAGCGGCGTTCGCGCCCCCTCCCAGCTTCAGCTCTTCGCGTTCGTGGCGGACGATGAGCACCGGCGCCTCGCGGCTCACCCGTTCGGTCTGGCCGAAGATGTAGTGATCGGCCAGGAGATCGCCGACCAGGAGCACACGGACCGACGGGAATCGCTTCAGCAGGGCGGAGGGCACTGCAGCCGCGTTTGGCATCTCGCGCGGGCCTCGACAAGATGCTCGACCCCGGCCTCCGTCTTCAGAGGGGCGGGAGGGTGTTCTTCGTGAGCTCCACGTCGAGCACCAGAACATGGGCCACGCCGGGCGGGAGGCGCTCGGCGTCCTTCTCGGTGGTCAAGAGCCACGCCCCCGCCGCGGCCTGTTGGGCAGCCCAAAGTTCGGACTCGGTGAAGCGGTGGTGATCGGGAAACGCGTGGATCGCGCGGACGGTGGCCCCCAGATTGGCGACTGACTCGCGGACGAGCCCGGGCCGGGCGACGCCCAGCAGCAGCACGACGTCCTGGCCCCGGAGCGCCTGCACCTCGAGCGGAGCGCCGTCGGGTGAGCGAATCGCGGTGATCACGTGGCGGGCTTCGACGTCACCGGGCCGGCCGTCGCGCCCCCAGACGTGGGTCGCTCTCTTTCGGCCCGAGGCCGGCTCCCGAAGCGGCCCGGCCGGCAACATCCACCCATTGCCGAGCCCTGCATCGACGAGGAGATCGAGATCCCGCGCGAGGCGGCGATGCTGGAAGCCGTCGTCGAGGATCAGCAGCCGCGCCCCGGCAGCCACGGCGCGCCGGGCGAGTTCGACACGATCGGCCCCGACCCAAATCGTCACCCCCGGGCACCGGCGGGAGATGAGCCGCGGTTCATCTCCCACTTCATCGACGGGGGGAAGCGAGTCGGAGGTGAACGAGACGATCTGCGAGGACGATCGGCCGTAGCCCCGGGAGAGCACCGCCACCCGCTCGCCCCGCTGGGACGCTTCGCGTGCGAGGTAGATGACGACCGGCGTCTTGCCGGAGCCCCCCACCACCAGGTTTCCCACCGAGACCACGCGAGCGCCCGCGATGCGGACCGGGCGCCGGAGCCCGAGATCGAACAGCAGGTGCCAGGCCCGGACGAACAGGCCGTACACCAGCGCCAACGGCACCAGCAGCCAGGTGACGAGGGAGGGGGGGCCATACCAGCGCTCCATTAGGCGGCCTCCACGCGGGTCGGGAGACGTCGCGCAGGAGCCCGCGACCGGCTGCGTTGCAGACCGGCCACGACACGCGCGGTCAACGAGCCCAGGCTGCTGTGCCCGCCCAGCCGAGGGCGAGGGCGAGGGCGAGGGCGCGACTCGAACACGCGAGCGAGGGCCACCGAGGCCGCTTCGACACCGCAAGGAAGCGAAAGGTCCACCTGCCCGGGTGGACGTTCGGCAGATGAGCGGCCCATCAGTCGCCCCGACCGTAGAACGCGAGCACGCGCAGCGCGATGGAGGTGGGCGACTCGATGGTCACCGCCTGCCGGCTGTCGCTCTCGCTGCCGGCGACGAGGGCCTCGACGGTGGGCTCGACCAGGGCGTCGGCGTAGCGGGAGAGATCGCCCTCGTCGACCGCGACCACCCGGACCCCGCAGGCCCGGGCCTGGGCCGCGGCGCGGGCGCTCCAGTCATTGCCCAGCCCGAGGATCCACACCTCGTCGAGCGCCTGGAGGTGGCGAATGAACGCCGGGCCCGACTGGTAGCCGGCGAAGTGGACGGCGGCACCCAGCGGAGCGGCCTGCAGCGCGAGCGGCGCCTTCAGTTCGCCGTCGCCGATGAGCACGAAGTGCAGCGCGCGGTCGTGTTCCTGGCGCCGGGCGAAGGCCTCGAGTCCGAGCTGGTGGCGGCGCGAAGGCTGGAAGGTCGAGACCATGCCCAGCAACCGGCCGTCTGCGGGGAGCCCCAATTCGCGGCGGAGCGCAGGGCGATCGGCGGTGGGGGTGAACTCGGGATCGACGAGCGCGGGGAGCACGAGCACCCGGCGGCCGAGCAGTTTGCGCCCCAGGGCGCCGGTGGGCACGGTGAAGCCGTCGGCGGCGGGCATGGACCACCGCACGGAGCGCGGGGCGTGGAGGGAGCGGATCAACGCCGCGCCCCTCGGCCGCCCGAGGCGGGCAATGGTGTGATCGTGGCTGAAGTGGCTGTGCACCACGTCGAGCGCGAGGCCCCGCATCGTCACCACGTCGCGCAGCATCGCCCAGGGCGTCGACTTGACCGACAGTTCCAGGGGCGCGCTCGAGAGGAGCCCGAGCGGCTCGAGCCGGGGGACGATCAGCTCCTCGCTCGAGTGGGTGCGCCGCTTGCGATCGACGGCGATCGACACGTCGTGACCGAGCGCCTGCTGCGCCCGGGCGAGCTGGGTGACCGCCTCGGCAGGCCCCGTGTAGAAGGGCGAAGCGAGGAGGTGCAGGATCTTCACGCCGACACCAGGGTGGCGAGCGCCTCCACGTTGCGATCACTGGCGCCGGAGATCTGCCGCACCGCGCCGCGGGCCAGCGTGCCCAGCGAGTCGAGGGAGTCGGGGCGGCTGAGCAGGTCTGCGAGCACGCGCGCGAGATGCTCCGGGTCCTTCACCTGGATGCCGCCCCGCCCCACCAGCACCTGCACGGAGTCGTGGAAGTTCTCCATGTGCGGACCGAAGAGCACCGGTTTCCCCTGGGCGGCGGGCTCGAGGATGTTCTGGCCACCGCGCGTGGTGAAGCTGCCGCCGACGAAGACGAGGGTGGCGAGGCGATAGGCCCGCGCGAGTTCGCCGATGGTGTCGAGGACGACGACTGGCGCGCGCTCGGGATTCCCTTTCGAGCGCAAACCGACATGCAGACCGGCGTCGCGGCCCAGCTGCGCGACGCGCTCGGCGCGCTCGAGGTAGCGGGGAGCCACCACCATGAAGAGGTCAGGGGTCTCGAGGATCAGCTTCTTGTAGACCGCGAAGAGGAGTTCCTCCTCGCCTTCGTGGGTGCTGCCGGCGATCCACACCCGCGCGCCGGCCTGCAGGCCCAGCGCGTCGCGGAGGGCGTGGTCTTCGACGGCCTCCTCGAGGGGCACGAGCGCATCGAACTTGGTGTTGCCGGTGACGCGAACACGCTCCTTCGCTGCGCCGAGTTGCAGCACGCGCTCGGCCTCGTCGTCTTCGCGCATGAGGAAGAGGTCTATGTCGTGGAGCGGGTTGCCGATGAGGTTGAAGAGGCGGCGGTAGCGGGCGAGGTGGCGCGGCGAGAACCGGCCGTTGGTCAGCGCGATGCGGGCCCCCGAGCGGTGGGCCGCCCGAATGAGGTTCGGCCAGATCTCGGTGTACTCGAGGACGAGGAGATCGGGCTTCACCGCGGCGACCGCGCGGCGGGTCGCGCCGAAGAGATCCCACGGGGCGTAGATCACCGCGTCGATGTTCTTCCGGAGCCGCTCGGTGGCCATGAGGTGGCCGGTGTTCGTCATCGTGGAGACGATCACCTTCGCCTGCGGAAACCGGGCGCGGAGCCGGTCAATCATCGGTGAGAGCGCGAGGAGATCGCCCGCCGAGGCGCCGTGCAGCCAGATGCGGGGGCCACCCGGCCCGGGGATCAGGCCGGCCGGGTAAAAGCCAAAGCGTTGCCAGAGGCCGTCACGCGTCTTCTTCATCAGCGCCA
>JBBRUE010000451.1:0-6134 GCA_038248085.1 Myxococcales bacterium
GAGCCGCACCGATGACCAGATCAAGAAGGGCATCCTCGAGGGCGTGAAGACCGAGAAGGACGGCGTGAAGCAGGAGATGGACGCCTACAAGGACCTCACCCCGGAGCAGGTCGACCAGCTCGTCGCCTTCACCCGCGAGCTCGGCGCGACGAAGTAGGGCTCAACCTCATCGGCGCGCTCGTCAAACGGCGGCCTCGGGGACGAAGGGGCCTGGGTTGCCGGGCCCTGGGGCGAGCGCGAACGGGCCTCTCGGCACGACGCAAGGGGGCCAAGCGTACGTGGGTGAGTTTCTGGCTGCCAGGGCGACCAGAAAGTCACCCGAGTCGAAGCCTGCACGACCCAGTCACCGTGCGCCCGCGCCGAGGGGCTGCGGCGCGATGGGCAACGAGGGCTGGGCCGTACAGCCAGCTGGTCCCGTCCCTGCCGTTCGCCGACGAATCCGTGGCACGCCTGATCACGAGGAGGGCGTGCTCACCCCAACGCTCCCTGTTTCCCGGGGTACGACACTCGGCACGCGGCTGGCTTCAACACCGGGGGTCGGAGCGGCGTCACGCCAATCCGCCACAGGGGGCCCCCATGGAACCGACCATCAAGGCAGTGGCGAATCGCCACGCCGAGGCGCGCCTGCTCGTCGTCGAAGACAAGCTCTCCGTGCGGCACCTGATCCACGAGGTGCTCAACGAGTCGGGGTTCACCGAGGTCGATGAGGCGGGCGATGGCTCGGTGGCCCTCGAGATGATGCGCGAGGTGCCCTACGACCTGGTGATCACCGACTGGTTCATGCCGCGCCTCGGCGGGGAGGGGTTGCTCCTGGCGATCCGCACCTGGCCCCAACGCGTACACACCCCGGTGCTGGTGCTCTCGGGCTCCGCCGAGCAGGCCCTCGAGGCGGGGGCTGACGGGGTGGTGGGGAAGCCGTTCACCTCCTCGGAGTTGGTGCGGGCGGTGCTCGACTTCATCGACGCCGACGAGCCGTTTCCCTGAGCGTCCGACGCCGCGCACTTCGAGGTCGTGCGCTGGCGGGTCGGCAGGCCGCGCGCGCTGGGCTGATCAGCCGATGGGGACGAACACACGCTGCGTCCCACGGGTCGAGCGATTCTGGATGTGGTCGCTCGCCTCGCGGCCGCCCGGGAGCGTCACGTAGATGTGACCGTGCGGGTTGCCCGGCGAGTTGTACGGGGCGAAGACCACCACCGCGCCCGGCGGCAGCTTCTTGAGCTGCGCGTCGCTGACGTTCTTGATTTCGCGGAAGCGGGAGTCGTGGGCCAGCTTGTTCGCGTACAGGTACGCAGACGGCAGCGGTGTGACGGGCAGCCCGGCCGCGCGGAGCGAGCGGTTGACGCCGCGCGCGCACCAACCGCGGGTGTTCATCAGGCGGGCCTGGCGCTCGGCCGCCTGCGCCAGCTTCGCGGCCTTCGGGCCGAAGGTGCCCACGTTCCCGGTGGGCTTCGGCTCGTGCACCGTGCCGCCGGAGGCGCCGCGCGTCAGGGCACGAGCGATGGGGCCCGAGAGCTTCGCCCGGTCGGCCAGCGAGAGGCCGTCGCGGTTTCCGTCGGCCGTCAGCGCCCGGCTGAGCGCGAGGTTCACCAGCGCGCGCGCCTTCGACACCGACACGTAGCCGCTGCCCATGCGCGCCTGCTTGAAGGCCTCCACCAGCGCCTCGTCGCCGACGCCTCCGACCAGCGTCTTCGCCTTGCGCTGCTCGGCGGCAGAGAGCTTGCCGTCGTGGTTGGTGTCGGCCCTCGAGAGGGCGGTGCGGACGGCAGCGGCTCGGTTCGAGACAGTGGCGCGCGAGAGAGTCATGCGCAGTTGTCGGCCGAGGTGGCGCCGCGTCGATGCGTAGAGAGTGTCAGCCCGGCTGACAGATCAGCCCGCATTTTCGTCGGAATTCCGGGATGGATTTCGTCCACCGACCCCGCGAGCCGATTCACGAACCCGAGAGGAACACCTCGAGGGCCGCCGCGGTGACCTCCGGGTCTTCCTCGTGCGGCACGTGCCCGAGCGCGTCGAACACCACCAGCCGGCTGTCGGGAATGTCGGCGTCGAAGCGCCGCGCGCTCTCGGGGGGGATCAGCTGGTCCTTCCCGCCCCAGAGGATCAACGTCGGCGCGCGGAGCCCGGCGAGCCGCGACACGTCGCCTGCGCTGGGCACCTGCTCCATGCGCTCCACCAGCGCCCGCCGGTTGCCTTCCCGCAAGGTGAGCTCGAAGTAGCGATCGACCAGCGCGGGAGTCACCTTCGAAGGGTCGCCATACACGTTGCGCACGCTCTTCTCGACGATGCCCCGGGGGAGGACGAACTCCATGATCCGCCGCAGCCCGGGCACCTGCGCGATGCGAAACCCGATCGGCACCGACGTCGATTCCCGCGCGTACCCACTCGCGTCGATGAGCACGAGCTTCTCGACGGTCCCGGGCGCCGCGAGCGCGAACTCCCAGGCAAGCCGGCCGCCGTACGAGTTGCCGACCAGCACGCACTTCGTCACGCCGAGCTTCTGCAGCAACGCCGCGAGGAACTTCAGGTTGTGCGCCACGGTCGCGTCGCCATCGGGGAACCCGCCCGTCAACCCGAACCCCGGGAGATCGAGGGTGATCACCCGATGCCGCGGCGACAGAATCGCCACCCAGCCTTCCCACGTGTGCAGGGAGGCCGCCGTGCCGTGCAGCAACACCAACGGCGACGGATCATCGCGCGGCCCCACGTCCCGAAGGTGCACCCGCAGCCCCTCCAGTTCCACGAACGTCGACGGCGGCGGAGCCCAGCGCGCCTCCAGCGCGGACACCGGTCGATCCGGCTCCCAGGTCGACGCGAGGCCCGCGGCGAGCGCCACCAACACCACCACGCCGAGGGTCTTCGCCATGCGCTTCACGCGCGGGAGCCTCCCACACCTCCGGCGACGGGCTGGCATGACTCCGCTCAGCCCCTGTGTCAGCCGGCCTTCTCCGCCTCTTCCATGCGCGCGCGGCGCTCGTCACCTTGCTCGACTTCGTCGACGAGCCGTTCCCCGAGCGCCGCGCTCAGTACACGCGCAGCAGCCGCGCCTGGAAGTCGTAGTGCGTGCCGTCCTGGGTGAGCGGGAGCAGCTTGTCGGCGCCGACCCCCATGAAGCCGGGCATCGGCAGGTACGAGACGGCGCCCGCGAGCGCCTTCGGGAGCGCCAGCCAGCCCTCGACGGCCCAGATGCTGCGCAGCTCCGCGCCGTGGAACGCGTCGGGCGGTGGGGTGCCCGCGCTGGCGATCGACTTCGGCCACGCCTCGAGCACGAAGGCGTCGAACTTTCCGTCACGCGAGGGCTGGACCACGCGCACCACCAGCGGCGCGCCGTCGCGGAACTGGCGCAGCTCGAGGGTCAGGGTGATCAGCGGCTTGCCGTGGCTGAGGTCGTTCATCAGCTCGGTGGCCTGCACCAGCGCCTGCAGGGGCATGGTGTCGGGGTTGTTGCCGAGGCGGTCCTTGAGGATCTCCGACTGGCGCGGCGCGAGGCCGGGGGGGCCGAGGTTGGGGTTGCCGCTCTTGCCGTAGCTCGACGCGGCGCCCTCGTAGCGCTCGCCGATGGCCCGCATCTCGTCGGCCTTGCTGGCGACCAGGCCCACCTCCGTCGCGCGCTTGCCCAGCCCGGCGATCGCCGCTTCCCGCAGGCCCGAGAAGTACGGGTGAGGGAGCCCCCGCTGCGCTCGGGCCTCGGCCAGCTCGTCTTGCGTCCAGCCGTCGACGCGCTTCTTCACCACCCGCGCTTCTTCCGCGCGGATCGCCACCGGGTCGAACGAGGGATCATCCGGGCGCAGCGTGCGGCCGCGCGGCGCCTCGCTGAGCTCGCCGTCAGGTCCGAAGCTCGAGGCGGGCAGCAGCAGGCCCCCCCGCTCGCTCGGCTTCTCGAGCACGGCCCGGGGCGCGTCGGATTCCGGCTCCGCCGTGGATGGAGGCGCGGTCTCGGCAGGAGCCGGTTCGCGCACCGCGCCCTTCGTGGGCTTCGTCTTCGCCGAGGGCCGCGTCGGCTGCGGTCTGGGCGCTGGCGGCGGAGGCTCGGGTTCGACCTCGACGTCGACCGTCACCCATTCGAGCGGGTGCGTGTGGACGACCGGTGGCGGCTCCGTGGTCCGTTGCAGCAACAGGCCCAGCCCCGCATGGAGCAGCAGCGAGGCGAGCAGCGCGGGGGGAACACGAAGGCGATGCATGAGTCGTGGCGTCCACCCTACGGTGTCCTGACGCGGTCATTGCCACAACCCGGTCCGCGGTATCGATGGAGTCGCGCGCGGGGCGCGTCGATAGTGGCGCGCCCCGATGCCCGATCCCTTCGTCGACTACCAGCCCGAGTGGGGCGTGGAACCCCTGGCGTGCGCCCCCGAGGGCCGCTGGCCACGGGCGCGTGTCGCGATGCCTTCGCCCGAGTCGGTCGCCGACGCGAGGTCGACGCTCGAAGCGTTCACCCTGCCGGCGCCGTTCCTGAAAGTGCACGGCGTGGAGGTCGACGCGCGCACGGCGGCCGTCGTCTGCGACCGTTTCGTGGGGGTGAGCGCGGCGCGGGCCGTCAAGGCGCTCCAGGGCATCGGGCGGCGGCTCCCGCTCGACGTCTGGCTGTACCTGGTGGTCCGGCTCACCTCCGCGCTGTCGACGCTGCCCGCCGAGCACCCCTGGTGGCGGGCCTGGGCGGGGCCGTACACCTTCGGCGTCGACCTCGACGCGCGCTTCGTGCTCTTCGCGGGGCACGGGGGCACGGCGCTGCCGTGGAACGTGTGGGGTCGCCCGCGGTACGGCGTGGTGGAACTGCACACCGACTGGGCCGGGGAGACCCCCCACGCGGTGGTGACCCAGGCCCGCGCCGTGGCGCGCGTCGCGAGCTGGCTGCTCGACCCTTTTCCCACGCGCTACGAGCAGCCCAACGCCCGGTGGGAGTTCGCGTGGAGCCACCCCGAAGAGACCCCGGCGCTCCGCGAGGTGCTCGGTCTCGCGCGCACTTCCCAGTGGGACGAGTCGCTTCACGCCCTCGGCACACGGCTGTCGAAGGCCTGCGCGGTGAAGCCCGCGAGCGCCGAGCGTGTGCGCGACGTGCTGTTCGGAGCCACGCCGAGGGCGCTCGTCGACCAGGTCGAGGCGTTGTCGCGGCACCCGGCCCTGCTGCCGGCGGCGTGGCGTGACGGCGGGCTCGCGGTGCGCGTGGACGAGCTCCTCGCGACCACCCGGCCGGCCGAGCAGAACCCCCTCGACCCGAAGGCGAAGACCTCGACGCAGTCACCGGCAGACACGCCGCTGCTGGCGACCTCCTTCCTCAGCCTCGAGCTGCGGCGCGGTGACGCGGTGGTGCGCCGGCTCCGCCTGCAGCCGGGCCAGGCGCTGCCGGAGCGGGTCGCGTTGCCCGTCTCGGAGCGCGTCGACCGGGACCCGCGCCTGTCGCTCCGGCTCGTGCACCCCGCTCAGGGCACGCAGTACGTCGCCCTCGAGGCGCGCGAGGGCGCCGGGGGCTTCGCCGAGCTTGCGCCACCGACGGGCGAGGCGCTGCGGCAGGCCACGCGGCTGCTCGGCGCGCTCGACGCGAAGGCAGCGCGTGTGCTCGAGGTGCGGCGCGCACCGCCCGCCCCGCGCCGAGCGCCCCTGAGGGACCAGGCGAAGGGGTGGACCATGCTCATCGGGCTGTCACTCGGGGTCGGCGCGATCGTCGGGCTGCCGGCCGGCCTGCTCTTCGCGGGCGGCGGGCTGGTGCTGTCGTTCATTCTCGGCAGCGCCCCGCTGTCGTCGGCCGCCTGGGGCTTTGCCCTCGGCTTCACGCTGGGCGGCCTGGTGGGCAGCGGCGTCTCCCTCGCGATATGGGCCAACCCGGGCGAAGACTGAGCGCGGTCTGCGTGGGGCTGAGGAGCCTGTTGACCGAATCTGGAGGTGCGGCGAAGGCCAGCCCGAGATACGCGGGCGCGATGAGGCATGTCTGCGGGCTGTGGGTGCTGTTGGCGCTGAGTATTCCGGGCTGTAAGCGCGCTTCGAGCACTGGCGAGCGCGACCTGTCCATCAGCCTCGACAAGGTGGGCGACGTGCTGGTGGCCCAGGGGGACTTGCCGGGCGCCCTCGCCTCGTACCGGAAGTCCCTGGCCATCGCCGAGAAGCTCGCCGCTGCGGACCCCTCGAATGCCGAGGCGCAACGCGAC